>NZ_JAKJSE010000030.1:0-87585 GCF_050336585.1 Enterovibrio makurazakiensis | reverse complement strand
GTCCGGATCGGAGTCTGCAACTCGACTCCGTGAAGTCGGAATCGCTAGTAATCGTAGATCAGAATGCTACGGTGAATACGTTCCCGGGCCTTGTACACACCGCCCGTCACACCATGGGAGTGGGCTGCACCAGAAGTAGATAGCTTAACCTTCGGGAGGGCGTTTACCACGGTGTGGTTCATGACTGGGGTGAAGTCGTAACAAGGTAGCCCTAGGGGAACCTGGGGCTGGATCACCTCCTTAACGATACTATCGATGCCAGTGTCCACACAAATTGTATAGGTTAAAGAATAAAGACGGGAAAAGCCCTAATGAATGATTGCATCATTGATTAGCGCTTTTTGCGCTGTTCTCGAAAGAGAAATGCTCTTTAAAAATCTGGAAAGCTGACTAGTAGATTTATTCTTAGGAATAAATTGAAATCTGTTTCTTATCTCTCTACCCGAGAGGTAACGAAACAAAAGTTCTCAAAACGTTAATTCTTCGGAATTAACACCAAACACATTCAAGTGTTCTTGGTTTCATTCTTCTCTTAGAGAGGGATGAACATATTTGAGTCCGGCGAAAAACCGTTCATTAATTTGAACATGTTCTTTAACGAGAACACCTTGGTTGTTTGTCCATACGCAAGACCTCTTGGGGTTGTATGGTTAAGTGACTAAGCGTACACGGTGGATGCCTTGGCAGTCAGAGGCGATGAAGGACGTAGTAACTTGCGATAAGCGTAGATAAGGCAGTAACAGCCACTTGAGTCTACGATTTCCGAATGGGGAAACCCACGTGCATAAGCACGTATCATRCAGTGAATACATAGCTGTATGAGGCGAACTCGGGGAACTGAAACATCTAAGTACCCGAAGGAAAAGAAATCAATTGAGATTCCGGCAGTAGCGGCGAGCGACCCCGGATTAGCCCTTAAGCGGTTTAAGTGTTAGTGGAATACTCTGGAAAGGGTAGCGATACAGGGTGATAGCCCCGTACACGACAATGCTTTTATCGTGAAAACGAGTAGGACGGGACACGTGTTATCTTGTCTGAACATGGGGGGACCATCCTCCAAGGCTAAATACTCCTGACTGACCGATAGTGAACCAGTACCGTGAGGGAAAGGCGAAAAGAACCCCTGTGAGGGGAGTGAAATAGAACCTGAAACCGTGTACGTACAAGCAGTGGGAGCCTCTTCGTGGGGTGACTGCGTACCTTTTGTATAATGGGTCAGCGACTTACTTTTAGTAGCAAGGTTAACCGAATAGGGGAGCCGTAGGGAAACCGAGTCTTAACTGGGCGAATAAGTTGCTAGGAGTAGACCCGAAACCGAGTGATCTAGCCATGGGCAGGTTGAAGATTGAGTAACATCAATTGGAGGACCGAACCGACTAATGTTGAAAAATTAGCGGATGACTTGTGGCTAGGGGTGAAAGGCCAATCAAACTCGGAGATAGCTGGTTCTCCCCGAAATCTATTTAGGTAGAGCCTCGGACGAATACTACTGGGGGTAGAGCACTGTTAAGGCTAGGGGGTCATCCCGACTTACCAACCCTTTGCAAACTCCGAATACCAGTAAGTACTATCCGGGAGACACACGGCGGGTGCTAACGTCCGTCGTGAAGAGGGAAACAACCCAGACCGCCAGCTAAGGTCCCAAAGTTATCGCTAAGTGGGAAACGATGTGGGAAGGCTCAGACAGCCAGGATGTTGGCTTAGAAGCAGCCATCATTTAAAGAAAGCGTAATAGCTCACTGGTCGAGTCGGCCTGCGCGGAAGATGTAACGGGGCTAAGCGATACACCGAAGCTGCGGCATCAACTCTTCGGAGTTGTTGGGTAGGGGAGCGTTCTGTAAGCCGTTGAAGGTGAACTGTAAGGTTTGCTGGAGGTATCAGAAGTGCGAATGCTGACATGAGTAACGATAAAGGGGGTGAAAAACCTCCTCGCCGGAAGACCAAGGGTTCCTGTCCAACGTTAATCGGGGCAGGGTAAGTCGACCCCTAAGGCGAGGCCGAAAGGCGTAGTCGATGGGAAACGGGTTAATATTCCCGTACTTCTTACAATTGCGATGGGGGGACGGAGAAGGCTAGGTGGGCCTCGCGACGGTTGTCGAGGTTCAAGTGCGTAGGCAGGGGGATTAGGCAAATCCGGTTCCCTATATGCTGAGACACGATGTCGAGCTACTACGGTAGTGAAGTCATTGATGCCATGCTTCCGGGAAAAGCCTCTAAGCTTCAGATTGTAAGGAATCGTACCCCAAACCGACACAGGTGGTCGGGTAGAGAATACCAAGGCGCTTGAGAGAACTCGGGTGAAGGAACTAGGCAAAATGGTACCGTAACTTCGGGAGAAGGTACGCTGCCTCCGGTGAAGTCCCTTGCGGATGGAGCTAGAGGCAGTCGCAGATACCAGGTGGCTGCAACTGTTTATTAAAAACATAGCACTGTGCAAAATCGAAAGATGACGTATACGGTGTGACGCCTGCCCGGTGCCGGAAGGTTAATTGATGGGGTTATCTTCGGAGAAGCTCTTGATCGAAGCCCCGGTAAACGGCGGCCGTAACTATAACGGTCCTAAGGTAGCGAAATTCCTTGTCGGGTAAGTTCCGACCTGCACGAATGGCGTAATGATGGCCACGCTGTCTCCACCCGAGACTCAGTGAAATTGAAATCGCAGTGAAGATGCTGTGTACCCGCGGCTAGACGGAAAGACCCCGTGAACCTTTACTACAGCTTGGCACTGAACATTGACCCTACATGTGTAGGATAGGTGGGAGCCTTTGAAGCATCGTCGCTAGATGGTGTGGAGGCAATCTTGAAATACCACCCTTGTATGCTTGATGTTCTAACGTTGGYCCCTTATCGGGRTTGCGGACAGTGCCTGGTGGGTAGTTTGACTGGGGCGGTCTCCTCCCAAAGAGTAACGGAGGAGCACGAAGGTGGGCTAATCACGGTCGGACATCGTGAGGTTAGTGCAATGGCATAAGCCCGCTTGACTGCGAGAATGACAATTCGAGCAGGTGCGAAAGCAGGTCATAGTGATCCGGTGGTTCTGAATGGAAGGGCCATCGCTCAACGGATAAAAGGTACTCCGGGGATAACAGGCTGATACCGCCCAAGAGTTCATATCGACGGCGGTGTTTGGCACCTCGATGTCGGCTCATCACATCCTGGGGCTGAAGTCGGTCCCAAGGGTATGGCTGTTCGCCATTTAAAGTGGTACGCGAGCTGGGTTTAGAACGTCGTGAGACAGTTCGGTCCCTATCTGCCGTGGGCGTTGGATGATTGAGAGGGGCTGCTCCTAGTACGAGAGGACCGGAGTGGACGAACCTCTGGTGTTCGGGTTGTCACGCCAGTGGCATTGCCCGGTAGCTAAGTTCGGAATCGATAAGCGCTGAAAGCATCTAAGCGCGAAGCGAGCCTCAAGATGAGTCATCCCTAGACCTTTAAGGTCTCTAAAGGGTTGTTGAAGACTACGACGTAGATAGGTCAGGTGTGTAAGCGCTGCGAGGCGTTGAGCTAACTGATACTAATTGCCCGTGAGGCTTAACCATACAACACCCAAGGGGTTTTAGCGGACTCAAAGTAGAACATTGAATGTGTGAAGAACGACGTTAGCTTTCAAGATTTAGGATTTATCCAGCTAGCGCCATGATAGCGCAGGGATAGTGTTCGATAGCAAGGCGGTTTGTGAGTCGAGTGAAGAAGTGTATGAAGTACATGACTGAGCGAGAAAGCAAACAAACGCAGCAAGCGGACAGTATARCCAGCGGGATAAAACCACCAAATTTGCTTGGCGACCACAGCGTTATGGACCCACCTGACTCCATGCCGAACTCAGTAGTGAAACGTAACAGCGCCGATGGTAGTGTGGGGTCTCCCCATGTGAGAGTAGGACATCGCCAGGCTTCAAATTCGTTTTCATCTTTAATACAAAGATGAAAGCAAAAAGAAAAACAAAAGGCCACCCGATAGGGTGGCCTTTTTGCGTTTTTAATTTTTCCCCTCGAAGGGAATGATATCCCTTCGTATCTTTGAGATTTTGCTCGTAGACATGAATGTAACGTTTATTACTTCAGGTGGTGTTAATGTCTGACATGTAAAATTGAGGGAGTTAACAGATACAGGGGGCTCAAATGAATAAAACACTATCAATAATCGTATTGCTACTGCCTATCTCTGGCTGCTCAAACGTTATTCTTGAAATGACGGAACAACAAGATTGGGTTGCAGTAGCTCAACATGATGTTGAGTTTGGTAAAAAGCAGAGAACCGATGATAACTTGGAGGAGCTTGGCGCTATTAGTTCTGAGGCAAAAGAAGAGTATGAAGACGCATATCTCGCACATGTGAATTTTTATTGTGAGCCAAGAAAGGGTTATCTCGCTGGTCGTATTGGGAAGCCTAGAAATGATGTGTGCTTTACTACACCTAATGGGTGGATGTATGAGCAAAGTTGGCTGTCCGGAAGAACATCAGAGCGACTCTAGTTATTGATAAAAGACCAGCTAATGCTGGTCTTTTTAGATGAATTTAATACTTAGTTGTTAGCATGCAACTCTGCATTCAATTCTACAGCCGACTTATTCGTCAGACATTCGATCTTGCCAGTCAGCGAGTTTCGACGGAATAACAAATCTGATTTACCTGCTAAGTCACGTGCTTTCACGGTTTCCACTTCAGCACCGCCTGCATCCAGCATCGATACTTTAGTACCAGCAGTAACATACAAACCTGATTCAATAGTACAACGATCACCTAGTGGGAAACCTAGGCCTGCGTTTGCACCCAATAGGCTGTTTTCACCAATTGAGATAACTAGTTGACCACCGCCGCTGAGTGTACCCATGATGGATGCGCCGCCACCGATATCGCTGCCATTGCCGACCATAACACCTGCAGAAATGCGACCTTCAACCATGCTCACACCTTCGGTGCCAGCATTGAAGTTAATGAAACCTTCATGCATCACCGTTGTGCCTTCACCCACGTGCGCACCCAAGCGAACACGAGAGGTATCGGCGATACGAACGCCTGCAGGGACAATGTAATCCACCATTTTAGGGAACTTGTCGACGCAATCGACCGTTAAGCTCTCACCTGCCAAACGAGCTTCGATTTGACGATCAGCAAGCTCAGGCAAGTCGATAGGACCTTTGTTGGTCCAAGCAATGTTATGCAGCAAACCAAAAATTCCATCTAGCACAATGGTGTGCGGCTTAGCGAGACGTTGAGAGATCAGCTGAAGCTTCAGGAAGCCTTCTGATACGCTGCTTGGCTTCTCATCTGAAGCTAGGATCACCAAAACCAAAGGTTGGCTTGATGACGCCGCTTTGTTTGCGAATGCAGCTGAAGCTTGTTGGTCAGCGACAGTAAATGCGGCTGCGATTGCTTCACAGTCACTTGCTTGTACATCGAAAGCGCCATTGCCTTCTTTGTAAGAGACGATGTTCGCCAGCGCGGCAACTAATGCGTCAGAAGGATTGAGGATTGGGGTTGGAAAAAACGCTTCGATGATTTTGCCATCTTTATTTTTGGTCGCGGTGCCAAGCGCTAGAGCAAAACTTGCCATGATGAGAATATCTCCTTGTCTCTTTACTGATCGCTGCGAAGGAGCAGTGATCGGTCAATAATAATGATTGCTTGGGGACATATTAAAGTGAAGGGCGGCAAGATTGAAGGGCGAAGAATTAGAATCCGTCAGATAAATGCACTCAGGGTAGATTTCGCGACAAATAGATCGAAATAAGTATCACGACAAAATAAAAAACGCCCCGTTATTCGGAGCGTTTTTAACAACTATGCTGCTTCGGCGTCGTCTTCTTTTGATGCTTCTGCTTTCTTTTTCGCTGGCTTAGGTGCTGGTTTGCGTTTCGCACCTAATGCGCAAAGTACATCTTCACGATTTTGCGCTAAGAACATAGAGAGCTCTTCGCGTTGCCCTTCATCGGCAACAACGTCGCTCTTACCTAACAGTTCGAACAGCTCATCAGCCATGTCGAGCATTTTGTCATACGCATCAGCTTCCGCCTTAGAGGTAAAAGTCATCTTCTCTTCTCCATTGCGCTCAACCACATATTTGACGATAACGGCCACGGTTAACCCCTCATTAATTGTCTACTGTCTGTTTATACAGTAGAGTAAATATACGTGTCTAGTGTAACCGTAATTAGTGTGATGACATTGGAAAAATTCTCAGATATCTATTATCGCGCTGCTACCAGAAAAGGCAGCAATAGTGCCCTTGAACAGCGTTTGTCTCATCCTAAACCATTGGATGAATTGTCAGAGATCCCTGATGATCGCTGGTTAGCGACCTTTAGCCAAAAGATCTTCCAATCAGGGATGAATTGGCAAGTGGTGAGAAATAAATGGCCTAATTTTGAAGAGGTTTTCTGGGGATTTGATATCGAAAAAATGTGTTTGATCCCGCCAGAAATGTGGGAAAAGAAGGCGACAGATCCTGCCATTATTCGGCATCTTGGAAAAGTGATGACGATTCCCCATAACGCACAGATGATCCAAGATGCTTGTCGCAAGCACGGGAGTTTTTCGGCGTTTGTAGCCCAGTGGCCAAGCTCAGACATCATAGGCTTGTGGGCTTACTTGAAAAAGCACGGAAGCCGTTTAGGCGGTAATACGGGGCCTTACTCGTTGAGGTTGATGGGTAAGGACACATTTATCCTCTCAGGTGATGTAGAGGCGTATTTGCGTGCACATCAGATCATTGATGGTGGACGTGATACACGTAAATCTCTTCTAGCTGCTCAAGAAGCATTTAATCGTTGGCAGCAAGAAAGTGGGCGTCCGCTTTGTCAGATCAGTCAGATCATTGCATACAGCATGGGTGATAATAGCCACTAGCTTTCGGCGTTTGTAGTTCTCTGCAATGAGTTCACTTTCGAACGTTCGATTAGTCTGATATCTGCCATTGCTCACTGAAAGAGATAAAGCGATTGAGTAATGGCGAAAGATGTTTGTCTTTGTGGCGAACCAACCAATATTGACGCCTTAAATCGAGTGGAACTTCGATCAACTTTAATCGGTTATTCGCAACTGCGTGCCTTGCAGCAAGCTTGGAAAGATATGCGAGCCCGAGTCCTGCTGCTGCGCAATTGATGATGGCTTCGGTGGTTCGAAGTTCAAAAGCGATCGTCCAGTTCTCAAGTCTAGGTGCCATGCGTGAAAGAAAGTGTTCCCGTGTTCCTGAGCCAATTTCACGTAACACCCAAGGGTGACCTTCTAAGTCAAACAGAGAGTATGCTTTTCTTTCTGATAAAGGATGATCAATAGCACAAGCGATACACATCTCGTCTGATAGCCAAGGTGTCATCACCAGATCGTCACTGCCGAGTAAATGTTTATTCTCTCCTTGCCCTTCAATCAAACCGATATCTAATTCAAACGCCATCAGTTTATCGATGACCACTTGGCTATTGGAAATAACAAGCTCTTGGTCAATATGATTACTTTGGTTCCGAAAATCTCGCAGAAGGAAGGGGACTAACTGATTACCTATCGTATCACTCGCGCCAATGCGTAAGTGACCACTTAACTCTCCCGTTGTATCCAAGACTTTTAGAATTTCGTCGCTACGGGTGAGCAGTTCATCTGCCAACGGCAGTAAGCGCCTGCCGTGATCATTAATCAATAGACGATTATTAATCCGTTCAAACAGGTTGTGTCCGATTTGCTTTTCAAGCTCGCTGATCGCCATGCTTACCGCGGGTTTAGACAGATATAGCAACGCAGAAGCCGCAGTAATGGTTTTTTCCTGCGCAACAGCAACGAATACTTGTAATTGACGTAGAGATACAGACATAAGGTTAAGTATATCTGAATGTAGGTTTCAATATATTCAGATATATTAAAATACAGTACCGTTCTATCATAAGTCATACACTTTTTTTCTAACGATGTGACAGAACGATGCGTAGACGTTTAAATCTTCTTCCTACTCCTATGGCTGGTTTAGCTCTGGCAATAGCAAGCCTTGGCTGGAGTTGGGAAAATGCGGGTCATTTTGATGGAATGGCACAAATTATTGGCGCCATTATTGGTGGCGTTATGCTGCTGCTTATTGCGTTCAAGTTTATGTCTAACCCTAAAAATCTTTGGGCTGATCTCCAACACCCTGTAGTGGGAAGCGTTGTTCCTACCTTTGCCATGGGCGTCATGATTGTTTCCAATGCCTTGGGGAAATGGTCTCCTGTAGCCGGAGATTCGCTATGGTTGTTAGCGGTTGCCACTCATGTGATTTTTTTGTCTTCATTTGTCTATCACCGTGCTAAGAAATTCTCCTTGAGCCATATGGTTCCTAGCTGGTTTGTTCCTCCTGTGGGTCTTGTTGTTGCCGATGTGGCGTTTTCCGGTAACCCCGCATTGCGACCAATCGCCGATGCCATTTTGTTGTTTGGATTATGTTCCTACGCGCTATTACTACCGTTAATGATTTATCGCCTCATTTTTTGTGGTGAAGTCCCTGATGGGGCGAAGCCGACGATCGCGATCATGGCAGCACCTGCCAGCCTTTCATTGGCGGGTTACTTAACGGTTAGCCAATCCCCATCCCCGGTGATTGTTTCTGTCTTGCTGGGTATTGCGCTGTTGATGACCGCAGTGATTTATCTCTCGTTTGTTTCGTTGATGCGATTACCATTCTCTCCGGGTTTTGCAGCATTTACCTTCCCTATGGTGATTGGTGCGACTGCGCTTTACAAGACGGCGACGTGGATGGACTCTATCGGTGTTGCTTCGCAATACGTCAATCAGATTTCAGTGATTGCGTTGGTTGAATTGGTTGTGGCTACGATTGTTGTTTTCTATGTATCACTGCACTATCGACGATTTATTTCGCTGCAATGGAAGCAACCGGTCGCCGCATAATCTTAAAGCCTGCATTTCGCAGGCTTTTTTCTTACTCTGCGCCCATGTGCCATGCCCTAAAATTGCACTCTTGAGAGCATTCCGCCACAATCTGTTCAATCATGTTCTCAAGAGTCTTGCCTCGTGTTCACTGTCTATCACTCTAACCAAGTAGACTTACTGAAAAGTCTGCTGGTCGCCATCGTTCAGCAGAAGCCGCTCGAAAATCCGTTCCAAAAAGAAATCATTTTGGTGCAAAGCCCTGGCATGGCCCAATGGCTAAAGCTAGAGATGGCTAAAGAGCAAGGTATTGTTGCTAACATCGAATTTCCGCTGCCTGCTACGTTTATTTGGCAGATGTTTACGCATCTATTGGAAGGGGTTCCTCAACGTAGCTTTTTCAATAAAGAAGCAATGACATGGAAGCTCATGGAAGTGTTGCCGTCCATGCTCGATACGCCTGATTTCGATGAACTTAAGCGTTATCTTGAGGATGATACCGACGAACAGAAGCTATACCAACTTGCGGGGAAAATTGCGGATATCTATGACCAATATTTGGTGTATCGCCCTGAGTGGATAAAAGCGTGGGAGAATGAACAACCCGTGCCTGAGCTTGCCGATGAGAAAAGTTGGCAGCCTCAACTTTGGCAGGCGCTTTACGATTACACACTACAGCAGGGCCAGTCACCGTTCCACCGTGCAAATCTGTATGAAGAGTTCATCGATACATTGTCATCCCATGTGACTAAACCTGATGGATTGGCCGGTATTGAACGCGTTTTTGTGTTTGGAATTTCGGCGTTGCCGCCGCGCTACTTGGATGCACTGAAAGCCCTGGGGCAGCACATCGATGTGCATTACATGTTTACCAACCCCTGTCGTTATTACTGGGGAGACATTCGAGACAAGCGCTACTTAGCTAAACGTGATGCGGCAATGGAGAGTCGAGTTAGCCGGATCAATACAGGTGATGAGCCTGCGCAGTTTTCTTTGGCGTTTGGCGGTGGAGATGCTGCAGCGGAAGTGGGCAACAGTTTGTTGGCATCAATGGGCAAACTAGGACGAGACAATCTGCTGTTGATTTCTGAGCTTCAATGCCAAGAGGTCGATCAGGGCTTTGTTGATATTCAACGTGAAAGCTTGCTTCAGAATATTCAAGCAGACATTCTGGATTTGATAGAGCCGGGTGATATTCAAGAAACCTCGACCAGTGAGAGTAAGCAGTCAATTTCGCCGGATGACCGTTCGCTCACCATTGAAGTCTGTCATAGCCCGATGCGAGAAGTCGAAGTCCTTCACGATCGACTGCTGGATATGTTGGAGTCTGAACCCTCGCTAACCCCTCGTGATATCGTGGTGATGGTGGCCGATATCAATGCTTATAGCCCAGCGATTCAAGCAGTGTTTGGTAATGCGCCGGGTGAGCGCTACATTCCTTTCTCTATCTCTGACCGCAGTGCCGATCAGGAAAGCCCAATTCTTACCACATTTTTGCGATTGCTGAGTTTGCCTGATAGTCGGTGCAGCGCTGCAGACTTGTTGGAAATCCTTGAAGTGCCTTCTGTCCTTCGCCGCTTTGGTTTTGATAACCGTCAATTTGAAAAAGTGAAGTTTTGGGTAGAAGAAGCGGGCATTCGCTGGGGGCTTGATGACGATACTGCCACTCATTTTTCGCTTCCCCACCAGCATCAAAATACGTGGCAATTTGGTTTGAATCGGATGCTGCTTGGCTATGCCATGCCAAGTGATCGCGGCTTGTATAATGATGTGCTTGCCTATGATGAGGTTCAGGGATTAGAAGCCGATGTCGCGGGTAAGTTGGGCGAATTCTTCCGTGTTCTTAATGGTGCACAAGCTGCGCTGAGTCAGGCTCAAATTGGGCAAGACTGGGTCGCTACATTGACCGCATTGTTTGATGATATGTTTGCACTGGACACCGACGAAGAGCTTGCAGGAAAGCTGATACGTGATCAGCTCGATAATTGGCTAACTCAACTCGATGATGCGAGTTTTATTCAACCGCTTTCTTTGGCCATTGTTCGTGATTATTTGAAAGAAAAATTGGGTGGAGAGCGTGTTAGTCAGCGTTTTCTTGCCGGTCAGGTGAACTTCTGTACCTTGATGCCAATGCGTTCTATCCCATTTAATGTGGTTTGCCTTCTAGGCATGAATGATGGCGATTACCCAAGGACGATTGCGCCTGTCGGGTTTGATTTAATGGCGGGGCGAACGCGACCTGGCGACCGATCTCGACGTGATGATGACCGCTACCTGTTCCTTGAAGCACTTCAGTCGGCGCAGCAGCGTTTATACATCAGCTATGTTGGACGTTCAGTGCAAGATAACTCCGTAAAAGTACCGTCGGTGTTGATCACTGAACTACTTGATTACTGTCGACAGGGTTATTGTTTACAGAGTGACAATGCGTTGCCTGAACATGCGTCGGGCGAAAACCTCATTGAGCATTTGGTTCATCACAACCCTTTGGTTCCGTTCAGTCGCCTCGCGTTTGAAGGGGACAGACAAAGCTATGCGTCAGAGTGGCTCCCCGCTGCAAAAGGTGAAGGTGAGCTTGCTGCCCCTTTCTTGGGGACCGAAGAGTTGGTTGCTGAGAGTGAAGATGATGCCCGCATTGTTGAATTAGCCGAACTCCAGCGTTTTTGGCGTTTGCCCGTGCAGTACTTCTTCAATCGTCGATTGAAAGTCTTTTTCGAAGCGCCTGACGGTGCAATGGAAGATGCCGAGCCGTTTTCATTGGATAACCTCGAGCGTTATAAATTGCGCGATGCTCTGCTGTCTCACATCATTGAATACGGCAACAGTGAGCAATCACTAACAGACTTCTATCAACATCAAAAAGCCAGCGGGACGCTTCCATTGAGTCACTTTGGTGAGCTGACGTTAGAAAGTGAACAAGCCAGCATCCTTGGGTTATACGACAGATTAAAACCGCATTTTTCAGAACGTCGTCAACCACTCGAAATAAACCTGTCGATTCCAACTTCTCGCGGTACGGTATTATTACAAGGTTGGCTTGATGAGCGTTATCGCGCTGGACGAGTGCTGTTTCGAAGCGGGAAAATCCGTGCGCGAGACAGACTGGCTGCGTGGATCGATCATCTGTGCCAATGTGCTGCGGGTGATAAAAGCGAAACGCATTTTATAGGGGTTGATGAAGACGTCGTATTAACGCCCATTGATGCCAATGAAGCTTTGAGCTATTTGAGCTTTTACCTTGAACAGTATTACTTAGGCACTGAGCGGCCTCTTCCTTATTTGCCGAATACCGCACTTGCAGGACTATTGGCGAGTATGGATAAAGCTGGCAATTGGTCTGATGATGAGGTGACGTGGGAAAAAGCCAAAATCAAGATGTGTGCAGCGTTTGATAGTGGTTACATGACAACAGGTGAAGGCGAGAATACCTACGTGATGCGAGTGTGGCCACAAGCGGATGAGCAGTTGCTGAGCGATGTTCTCTCATGGGGGCAACAAGTACTCCTTCCCGCTATAAGAGCCGAAAAGAAAGAAGACTGATAATTTCTCATCAGTCTTCTCTTTTGCCTTGTGCGGTTAACTGCGCAAGGCTTTTTAAGCAGTAATATTGAACTTAGATAGTTGGCTGCGGCCTGTATCACTTAGTGATTTTACTTTGTCGCTGAGTGCGAGGGTTTCTTCACTGGCATCGCGGTTGTTGTGTGAAATGTCGCTAACGTTCACAACGCTACGAGCGACTTCCGAAGATGCACTTGCTTGTTGAGATGTTGATGTCGCGACGGCCGTGTTTAGCTGCTCCAAATCATTAATTAAGTCTGCCAATGAGGTCAGTTGTGTTTTTGCTTGGCGAGCATGATCAAGGCTTTGGGCTGTTTTGTCTGTGCCGCTACTCATGATTTTCGCTGCTATCTGAGCGCGCTCTTGTAGCTTCTCAATGATGGCATTGATTTGAGTGGTGGACTCTTTGGTTGAGTGTGCGAGCTTTCTGACTTCATCCGCCACTACAGCAAATCCACGACCTGCACTGCCCGCGCGGGCAGCTTCAATGGCGGCATTCAATGCCAGTAAATTGGTTTGCTCTGAAATGTCATTGATCACAGTAACAACATCACTGATTTGGTCGCTAGATGCAGCAAGTTCGCGAATGTTTCGCTCTGCATCAATCACATCGCGGTTAACTTCTTCAAACTTGTTAAGAGAGACAGACAGTGCATTCTCGGCTTCGCCTACCAGAACGCGTGAGTGACGCGTGCTATTTTGCGCCGTCAGCGTGCTGGCCTCGACTTCTTTGATAGCCGATGACATCTCTTCCATCGCACTTGCAACCAAGTCTAATTCTTGGCTTTGAGTTCGAATGCCGTCCGTTGAACGGTTAGCCAAATTTGCCATGGTATTGCTATCGCTATCGAGCTGGTGGAGTGTGGTGTCCACGTTAGCCAATAAGGTCTGCAGTTGCTGGCAAGCATCGTTGAGGTTACGTGCCATTTCGCCGAGTTCGTCTTCGCTGTTGACGTCGGCTCTCGCGGTGAGATCACCTTCCGCTACGGCGCTTAAGGCTCGCTGGATTTCACGAATGGATGTCACCAGCATGCGTGATAGCGCAGTCGCCAATATGATGAGTATTAAAGTGAACGAAGCCGCCACCAGTGCCGATTTTCCTGCTTCTTGCCAAACCAAAGCTTCAAGATCGTCGATATAAATGCCAGTACCGATCAGAAGCCCCCAAGGTGCGTGGCGTTTTATGGCACTGACTTTTTCAATCGCTGTATTGCCGCCTGGTTTTGCAAACCAGTAACTACTAAATCCGCCATCTGACGGCTGTGCAGCCTGTCGCATGTTACGAAGTACTGCGCTGCCGTTACTGTCGCGGAATGTGTTGAAATCGCGCCCAATCCAGCTTTTTGAACCAGCAAGCATTGAGCCTTTTTCGTCGACGACAAAGTAGTAGCCATCGGATCCAAAACGTAAGGGCTGCAATGCTGCCATCGCACTTTTTAGCCCTTCTTTCGACGCATCTTCTTGATAGTGCTTGTCGACGATTTGCCAAGCAATATCAATGGTCTGCATCAAGTTTCCTTTTCTCTCTTGGAGAAGGTCATGGTGCAAATTTCGCACTTGAAAAGCGGTAAGTAGAATAATGCTAATCACTGAAATTCCGACAATAAGCAGCAACTTATTTCTAAATGTAAGGTTTGTAACAAACTTCATACTAAAAAAGGCTCAGTTTATGTGTGTGATATAACAAATATGAAACATTAAGGGTGGCCTAATTTGAGTGGTGTATCAATAGATGCGCTTGGGATGAGAGTGGTTATATTGTGAGTTGTATCGCATACATTTTTTTCTGCGCGTAGTATGCCTAAATTTTAAAACCTTGATGTCAGTAAAGTCTGCATTGTCATTTCACTTACAATCACGCTCATACTTGATAAAATCTGATTATTCCTCTCACTTGAGTCGACATTTCATGCCAACCCAACCTCTTCATCCCATGTCATTTCCGCTTTTTGGTCATCGATTAATCGAAGCCTCTGCGGGTACAGGGAAAACGTTCACCATTGCTGGCTTATACCTTCGTTTGTTGCTAGGGCATGGCACGGATACGTCGGCACATGAAACCCCCTTAACGGTTGATAAAATTCTGGTGGTTACCTTTACGGAAGCGGCTACGCAAGAGTTGCGCGACCGTATCCGAGCACGTATCCATGATGCACGCCTTGCATTTAGCCGTGGTGAGAGTCATGACCCAGTGATAGCGCCATTACTTGAAGAGGTTCCGGATCATAAACATGCCGAGCAATTACTGTTGCAGGCAGAGCGTCAAATGGATGAAGCCGCGATATATACCATTCATGGTTTTTGTCAGCGTATGTTGACGCAGAATGCGTTTGAGTCCGGCAGTTTGTTTAGCAATGAATTTATTACCGATGAATCAACGCTGCGAGAGCGCGCTGTTTCAGATTTCTGGCGACGTCAGTTCTATCCGTTACCTAAGTCATTAGCAGGTGTTGTGCGCAGTTATTGGGGAGCACCGCTCGCGTTGTTACACGATATTAGTGTGTACTTGTCTGGGCCTCTGGTCAGTATTCAAGCCCCAGATATGCCGGACGATCTCGCTGAATTGCACAAAGACAACCTTGCCCGTATCGAGAACGTTAAAGCGGAATGGCGAGAAGCCAGCGCAGATCTGGAAGCGCTAATTTCAGGCTCAGGCGTGGACAAACGCAGCTATAGCAAGCGCTCCTTACCGAATTGGCTCGGTGAAGTTGGCGCATGGGCTCAGGTGAAAACGCAGGACTATGATCTTCCGGATAATTTGTCTCGCTTCTCTGCATCCATGCTGAGTGAAAAAACCAAAAAAGGGACAGTACCGACCCACACGGTGTTTGAGGCGATTGATGTATTGCTAGCGTCTCCTCCAACACTGAAAGATGCCTTAACGGCGCATGCGATTCGTGAAGTGCGTTTATTGCTGGCGAAAGAGAAAAGACGTTTTGGTTGGCTATCGTTTGACGACTTGTTATCACAATTGTCAGAGGCGTTAGTTCAAGACAGCGAAGGGGTCTTGGCGGAACGGATTCGTACTTTGTTTCCTGTTGCTATGATTGATGAATTTCAAGATACCGACCCTCAGCAATATCAAATTTTCAGTGATATTTATGCTGATGCGCCTCAATGTGGCCTGTTTATGATCGGCGACCCAAAGCAGGCAATTTACGCGTTTCGCGGTGCAGATATATTTACCTACATTCATGCGCGTCGACAAATCGCTGATCACTACAATCTGGGCACTAACTGGCGTTCAACTGCCAACATGGTCGCAGCTGTGAATCGTGTTTTTGCTCATGCGAATGCCCCATTCATTTATGACAATGACATTCCGTTTATCGCGGTTGACCATGCTCCGGGTGCGGACCAGAAACATTGGCACTTGGATGATTCGCCACAAGCAGCGCTGACGTTTTGGTTACCAGAAGCTCGTGACTTAGTGAGTAAGAATGATTACGAAGCCACGATGGCTTTGGCCACGGCAACCAGCATTCGCGAAATTCTGAGTGCGGGTGATGAAGATCGTGCGCATTTTTGCAAAGGTGAAAACAGAAAAGCGGTTCAGGCCAGTGACATCGCCGTGTTGGTGAGAACGGGTAGTGAAGCGGCGAAAGTCAAACAAGCCTTGGCAAGACAAGGTATTGCGTCGGTCTATTTGTCCAATCGCAGTAGCGTGTTTTCAAGCGCCCTAGCTGCCGATTTACAACGGCTATTGGCGGCGGTGCTGTCGCCTGATAATGAACGAGCACTTCGAGCAGCGCTGGCGAGTGGATTGTTTGCGCTGACAGCGACAGAACTTGATTCACTTAACCATGATGAAAAAGCATGGGAGAGAGCGGTGATTGAGTTTTCTACCTATCAGTCAGTGTGGTTTTCTCGTGGCATATTGCCCATGTTACGTCAGATGATGCAGCGACGCGGCATTGCAGAGCGATTGTTACTGGAAGAAGAGGGTGAGCGCTCACTGACTGATTTGCTTCACCTTGGTGAATTGTTACAACAGGCCAGTCAAACCCTTGATAGTCATCACGCAGTGATCCGCTGGCTTGCTGATCACATCGACACGCCAAACGGCAACAGTGAAGAGCAGCAAGTGCGCTTGGAATCTGAACGTGACTTGGTGCAGATAGTCACCATTCACAAATCAAAAGGTTTGGAATACGATTTGGTGTATCTGCCTTTTGCGTGCAACTTTAGACCGTCAGATCGACCATTCTTCCACGATGATGAGAATACGCCCACTTTGGCGCTGTCGAATCCTGAACCTGCCATTGAGTTGGCCGACAAAGAGCGTCTAGCTGAAGATCTGCGTTTAATTTACGTGGCATTGACTCGAGCCGTTTACGGTTGCTTCATTGGATTAGCGCCGCTAAAAGATGGCCGTAAATCCACGGGTGATACAGGGCTGCATAAGTCGGCATTGGGTTATTTGATCCAACAAGGCGAAGCGGGAGATGCAGATACGCTGCATTCCTCTGTGGCGGCGCTGGTTGAAGAACTGCCACAGTTTTCGGTGGTAGAACCGCCTGCGGACACCGGCAAGCTTGCCGTGCTAGAGCACAAAGATGACATCATTGCAGCCAAGCATTTCAAAGGTACCATTCGAAGAGATTGGCGTTTGACCAGCTACTCAGGGCTGGTGAAACAGGGCCACAGTTCGGCATTGCCTGACTTGCCAGCTTTTGACATTGATGCCGCAGATGAGCGTCATGAAGATGAAGAGCCGATCGACCAATATGGTTCTATTTTCCAATTTCCCCGGGGTGCGCGTCCCGGTACGTTTTTGCACACCTTGTTTGAAAATGTCGATTTTGGCGAGGACATGTACAGCGACGAGGTAGCAGACATGATCCGCCATGCGCTAGCACTCGAAAACTATGACGAGGCATGGGTTCCCGTATTGCAGCGTCTACTCACAGACGTGGTGGCACAGTCGCTAGGAGAACAAGAATTAACCCTGTCTCAGATTGATGCGCCAGCTCGCTTAACCGAGATGGAGTTCGTCATGCCCGTTGAGCGATTGCAGTGTGGTCGAGTCAATCGTTTGATACAAACTCATGATCCTTTATCGGCTCAAGCCTCTGACTTAGGGTTTGATACCGCAAGCGGCATGCTTAAAGGCTTTATTGACCTCGTGTTTTGTTGGCAAGGGCGATACTACGTGCTCGATTGGAAATCCAATTACTTGGGGGATTCGCCAGCGGATTACACCGAAGCAGCGTTGAATCAAGCCATGATCGATCATCGATACGATTTTCAGTACCAGATATATTCGCTGGCTCTGCATCGATTTCTTCGTCAACGGATTGCTAATTACGATTTTGAACGCCACTTTGGCGGTGTGTACTACTTGTTTGTGCGAGGTATTGAAGCCGATACGCGCCATGGCATTTTCTATACCAAACCTTCTTACTCACTGATCGACGGGTTAGATGTGCTGTTTACCAACGGAGATAGCTCAAATGGCGATGAGTGAAATGCTACAAGCCTTGTATAAGCGAGGCATTATTCGAGCGATAGATCGCCAGTTCGCGTGCTTTATTGCTGATCAGCTAGCAGATCACGATGCCTCGATTTCAGGCTGGGCGGCATTGGTGAGCTTTGAATTAGGCAAAGGCAATGTGTGTGTGGATCTCGCGACCATAGACCCTACAAGATTGTTCGATTTGCCTGCGGCAGAATCTGCGCGAGTCGCAGCCTTGCTTCAACCTGAACAAGCACTATCCGCAATGACGCAGAGCCTTGTCGTGGGAACTGGGGCGAAAGCAACACCACTGGTTCTGAATGGTTCTAGGCTTTATTTGCACCGCTATTGGGCTGCTGAACAACGGGTTGTTGCTGAAATTAGCAAGCGCGTTGATGCGCTTGTGCTCCCTGTTCAAACTCGCCAATTGTTGGACACGTTATTTACCCCTGACATTAGCTTCTTGAAAGCTCAGTTTCCATTATGGCCTCAGGAAGAACGTGCGCAAAAGTTGGTGGATTTCTTCGATATTATAGATGCTAATCTCGTTGATATTGATGCCATTAGCGCCTTGGTTGCATCGGGCGCAAACCACGATGCCATTTTGTCTCTTGTTCCTGATCATGCTCGTTTGAATTGGCAGAAAGTCGCGGCAGCCGTTGCTTTGAGCTACGGATTTACCGTGATATCAGGTGGCCCAGGTACAGGGAAAACCACCACGGTAGCCAAATTGCTGGCGGCACTGGTCAGCAGTAGTGAAAAAGCGACGGGGCTGGACATTAAGCTGGTGGCACCCACCGGAAAAGCGGCAAACCGTCTCACTGAGTCCATTGGTCAGGCTGTGGCGGCTCTGCCTGTCGAGGCGAGTATTCGCGAGAAAATTCCAGCACAAGCCTCAACGATTCACCGTTTGCTTGGTGCCATTCCTCATCGCGTCGAATTTCGACATCATGAAGGAAATCGCCTTCACCTTGATGTGCTGGTGGTCGATGAAGCGTCGATGGTCGATTTGCCTTTAATGGCGCGATTGTTGTCAGCGTTACCCAATCATGCTCGGGTTATTTTGCTGGGCGATCGCGATCAGTTGGCCTCTGTTGAGGCAGGTGCCGTATTGGGTGATATTTGTGATGGCGCAGAGATTGGGTATAGCCCTGAGCGTGCGGCACAGTTGTCTTCACTCACCGGATTTGCATTGCAGGGGCACGAGAACGTACCGGCGGTATCTGACGGTGTGTGTTTGCTGAAAAAGAGCTATCGATTCCACGCGCGATCCGGTGTTGGCCAGTTGGCTTACGCCATTAATGCGGGTAACCCTCATCAAGTGGAAAACGTACTGAAACAAGGTTTTTCAGATATTGCGTTGCACGACTTAGATGGCGACGTTTATGGTCATGCTATCGCGCAGGCTGTCGAAGGTTACAGTGATTATCTCAATGCGTTACTAGCCGGAGAAGAACACAGACAGATACTGCGCCACTTCTCTAATGTGAGGTTGCTGTGCGCGCTGTCAGATGGGCCGTTTGGCGTAAAAGGGCTGAATACCGCCATTGAAAAGGCACTGTCAGCCAAGCGCTTAATTGCGCCGGGTGAGGAAGCGTTCTATTCCGGAAGGCCTGTTATGGTGACGCAAAACGATCACGGACTTGGGCTATACAATGGTGATATCGGCATTGTGGTGAAACACGAAGATGGATTGCGGGTGGTATTTGAAATGTCCGACGGGACGGTGAAGGCGTTCTTGCCCAGCCGCTTGCCTGAGCATCAAACCGCTTACGCGATGACGATTCACAAATCACAGGGGTCTGAATTCAATCACACGCTTTTGGTTTTGCCGCCGACACCGACGCCAGTGATGACGAGAGAGTTAGTGTATACCGGTGTTACGCGCGCTAAATCTCGGTTAGACGTTTATACCACCCGCGCCAGTTTGACGCGGGCAATACGACGTAAAACGCAGAGGTTTAGTGGGCTGGCAGACGCATTACGTGATCGTTAAGGTCAAGCGTAAGCACCTTTGAGCGGCGTTGCAGGTTATAGAGTTGCTGCTTCGCATCAGGTAACGCGCTAACGTCGGCTTCCTCAAAACCGTGCTCACGGAACCAGTGGATACTGCGTGTCGTGAGCACAAAAATGGTTTCTAATCCGTCCTGCAATGCTTGGTGTTTTATGTATTGCAGCAAACGCGTTCCTCGCTCGCTATCGCGATATTCGGGATGAACAGCCACACAGGCCATTTCCGCACTCTGGGACTCTGGGTAGGCGTAAATGGCTGCGCAACCTATGATTCGGTCATCTCGCTCAATGACAGTAAAGCGGGGAATTTCTTGTTCAAGCTGTTCACGAGAACGGCGCACCAATATACCTTGTTCTTCCAGCGGGCGGATGAGATCTAATATCCCTCCAATGTCATCGATGGTGGCTTGGCGAATGCGCTCTGCGCTTTCAGTAACAATTTGGGTCCCTATCCCTTCAATCGAGAACAGTTCTTGGATCAACGAACCGTCCACTTTGTAACTCAGTAAGTGACTTCTTGGCACGCCTGAACGGCATGCAGCTGTCGCGCCGCGTAAGAATCGAACCGTGCCTGATTGTGTATCTCCTGCTAATTCACGTTGTTGCAGTATTTCTTCCACTTGATGGGGAAATAGCTCAGACAAGACATTGCCATTAGGACCTATCACACCTTGCAACGAACAGAAACCAATCAGTTTGTCCGCATTGAGCCGAATGGCGAGTTGAGTGGCAATTTCTTCAGAGGTGAGGTTAAAGCATTCGCCAGTGACAGAGCTGGCAACGGGCCCTAATAATACGATGGCACGTTGATCGAGTTGGCGATGGATCCCTTCGATGTCGATCCTGCGGATCCGGCCGCTGTGACAAAAATCGATACCGTCATCAATCCCCAGGGGCTGAGCGATGACAAAGTTTCCACTCACGACGTTGATTTGTGCTCCTGCCATGGGCGTGTTGTTTAAGCTCATGGAAAGGCGGGCAGTGATATCGAGTTGTAATTGTCCTGCCGCCTGTTTTACGACCTCAAGCGATGCAGAATCTGTGACTCGTACACTATTATGATACGGCGTTTCTAGCCCTTGTTTTTCTAATTGTTGGCTAATTTGAGGGCGCGCACCATATACCAATACAAGGCGGAGACCAAGGCTGTTGAGAAGTGCAATATCATTGACGATGTTGCCAAAGTTGCTGTCCGCGATCGCTTCACCACCCAACATGATGACAATGGTTTTATTTTGGTGTGCGTTCACATAAGGCGCTGACTGCCTAAATCCATTTACAAGTGCTGTACTACGAAGTTTCAACACCTTACTCCATTATTATGATTTTATATGCTTCAATTGTGACTAACTATTCTTGTCTTGGCAAGTGGAGTGATACGCCTTCAAACTATTGATGTCTACCTTTATCAGCAGTTACAGAGTTTTTATAATATGATAGTTAATAATTAGGTGTTTTTTCTCATTGGTGAGATGGTATTTGTGGGCATTGTTGGACAGGCTGTCGCGCTCTTTGTTTTGTTGATCGCCGGAACCTTAGGTTTTTTGGTCGCTAATGATATTCCCATTTTTGAGGATGCAGATCCCACTGTCATTTACGGTGAATGGATAGAGCAGGGCGTTGCGCCGTATGCCGCCGATCGTTTTGAGGTGCGTCGAGACGGTATTTATATCAAAGGGGCACGCACGACAAGTCATTATGAATTTACAGGCAAAAAGTTAATTTATACCGTTGGCAATAACACTTACCTCTATGTTGTTGAAGACGCAGAGACCATTCAACGGGAGAAGCCTTATCACTACAGTACGCCTTTTACCAAGGTGCGTTAACTTTTATGAGTTAAGCTCGGTTGAAGCATTCGTTTCAACGCATTCACATCAGAACTTAGAAATTGCTTGGGAGTACGCGGAGTAACTCTGTCACTGACGACTGCCCCAATGCCACTTGTCGAATACGATCCGCAACATCATCATTTCCCCCAAGGCAACGACGAATACTGGTATTGATCATTTCAGTACTGCTTCCATCACTGGCAAGCGTTCGAATCCACTGATACTCAATCGAATCTATATCTAATAGTGTTTTGCGACCAATCTTTAGTTCCACTTCGAACTCCTTTTTGAAATGAATGTTTAATTTTTAAGACACTTTCATTACGAATGATTAGAACCAATTTTGATGACATTAATGTGACAGAATGTTTCAAAGTGAATGGCATTCGAGCTCGATCGCATTCTGAGCGCGACCAAAAGTAAGGGTTTACTGGGTTTTATTTGCAGAATATACCGGCTTCTGTCACCCTCTTTTTATTGTTTTATCTATCAGGATTAACCGTGAATCGCGCACTTTGTGTTGTTGGCATTTCTATACTTTTGGCGGCATGTGCTCGCCCTACCGATCGTGGGCAGCAGTATGTTGATGGACGTTTTAACGATGTACTCAATCCGACTGAGTTGGTCACATCAGACAAGTCAAAAGATTACACCTTGTTTCCTGCTCAATTAGAAAAAGTAGAAACCTTGTCTCCATCTTTATCGACTCCGAATCAGCCGTTATATGACAGCGTGAAGGCATGGCTGAAAGAAAGTGGCGAGCCAACGGCATTGACCGACTATGGTATTCGCTTGGAGCAAATGGGAGGGGGCGATGGTTTTGGTAATGTGCTGTTTACCGGGTATTTCTCCCCTGTGATAGAGATGCGCCATGAACCTGATGCTGTTTTTAAGTATCCGGTTTATGCCATGCCGGTGTGTGGTGACCGCTGCCCAACCCGCGAGGAAGTCTATAATGGAGCGCTTGAAGGGCTTGGGCTTGAGTTAGGCTATAGCGCGTCACTTATCGATAATTTTATTATGGAAGTTCAAGGCAGTGGTTTTATCCACTTTGGTGATGACGACCAGCTTGAGTATTTTGCCTACGGTGGGAAAAATGGTCACCCGTACGTGAGTATCGGTAAAGTGCTGATTGAACGAGATGAAGTCCCTAGAGAAAAGATGTCGTTGAAAGCAATCAAAGATTGGGTTGCTGCTCAGCAAGATGAAGCGACAGTCATTGAACTGCTGAATCAAAATCCATCTTATGTTTTCTTTGCGCCGAAAGCAGCGGCACCTGTCTCGGGAACTGCTGGCATTCCATTGTTGTCGGGCGCATCGGTTGCTGCTGATCGTGAGTACCTACCAATGGGTAGTGTGCTTCTCGCTGAAATCCCACAGCTTAATGAGGAAGGCAATTGGAATGGGCAACATGTGCTCAAACTGTTGATGGCGCTTGATACCGGCGGTGCGGTGAAGAAAAACCACCTTGACCTGTACCACGGTATGGGTGAAGAAGCAGGCATTAAAGCCGGGCATCATAAGCATTTTGGACGAGTTTGGAAGCTCACAAAGCCCGTTGAAGAAGGCGCATCTGATGTGGGTGCTAAATAGCTTTGAAGCCTATTCACATCGGTGAGTTACTTTTCGACAGACAAGAAAAAGGCGGGTTTTTAAACCCGCCTTTTCGTTTTCAGAGCAATGCTATCAAATTATTTGATTAGGCCAGCTTCTTTGTAGTATTTCGCCGCACCGGGGTGAAGTGGTGCAGACAGGCCGTCAGAAACCATTTCTTCTTTTTTCAGGTTTGCGAAAGCTGGGTGAAGACGACGGAAGTCATCAAAGTTTTCAAACACAGCTTTAACCACGTTGTAGATCACTTCGTCTGGTACTTCTGATGAAGAAACAAACGTTGCACCCACACCGAAGGTGTTTACATCACCGTCGTTACCACGGTACATGCCACCTGGGATAGTTGCAGAGCGGTAGTAATCGTTATCAGAAACCAGTTTCTGAGACGCGGTGTTGTTCACTTCTACCACGACGCTATCACATGCTGTGGTTGCTTCTTGAATCGCACCACTTGGGTGACCAACGGTGTAGACCATGGCGTCGATTTTGTTATCACACAGAGCTTTAGACTGTTCTGCTGCTTTTAGCTCAGAGACTTGCTTAAAGTCGTCCATTGTCCAACCCATTTCATCCATCAGCACTTCAATCGTACCGCGCTGACCTGAACCTGGGTTACCAATGTTTACACGTTTACCTTTAAGATCATCAAAGGTTTTGATGCCAGCGTCTGCACGAGCAACAACAGTGAACGGTTCAGGGTGAACAGAGAAGACAGCACGCAGGTCTTTGTATGCGCCTTGGTCTTTAAATTTGCTTGAACCATTGTATGCATGGAACTGCCAGTCTGACTGGGCGATACCCATGTCTAGCTCGCCAGCGCGAATTGTGTTGATGTTGTAGATAGAGCCACCCGTTGATTCAACTGAACAGCGAATACCGTGCTCTTTCTTTGATTTGTTGACCAAACGACAAATTGCACCACCAGTTGGGTAGTACACACCAGTGACACCACCAGTACCGATAGTCACAAACTGATTAGCCTGTGCAGGCACGGCGGTTAAAGCAGCTGCAAAGCTCATTGCGGCCAGTGTTGGTTTTAACGCTTTCATGCTTTATTTTCCTTGTCTACGATGTGATTACTAACGCGGTGCGAGTCCGCTTGTTATAAAACTGTAATTCCTATGTGAGAATGAATTATCTGACAGTTGCTTTTTCGATCGCAAGAGATGTACTTCACGATTCAAAGCTACGAAAGATATTTTTTCTTAAGTCTTCCACAGAGTTGATATATAAACCCATATTTTGAGACAAAACAGAAATTTGCTGTACAAGTTCTGCATTGTTTTCCGCATGATGTCCTCTTAAATTTATTAGATTATTTTCGAATCCAACCCGAACATCCCCACCTAATGACATGGCTGCCGTTAAGCACTGATGTTCATGACGACCAAAAGCACATATAGCCCATGAAATCCCCATATTAGAGAGACGCTTAATGTCGAAGTCGAGTAAATCTCTTGGCGAAGACAACATGCCTTTTTTGTACTTTCCTAGTACCAATAGTAGGTGATGACCGACGTTTGGCAAAATGTTGTCATTAAGCATTTGAAAGTACAAAGATAAATCTGCCGCATCATACAAAATATATTGCACATAGATTTTGCGCTCTGCGAGTTCAAAAAAGAAGCGGCTGGCATCTTTTTCGAAGCTAGCATTAGGGCGAAGTTCTCGAAGTGCGAGCGACACTGCCTCGGGCTCGGTGCCTCTTACCAGTGCTATTTGTTCGTCTGGTTGATACAAACCCACGGCTTCGGTGGTTTGCTGAATGACCAAGCGCGAATCAAAACGTGCTCGAATTTCGGTGAGCCACTCTCGGTTTAGACCCACGTCTAGAGAGTGTTTTCCTTGTGCGTCTCGAACATGCACATGCGCCATGGCGACGCCAGCATCAGCACATTGTGTTAAACACACGCCCATTTCATCAATCGAAAGAGGGAGCTGCCCATGTTCATCCTTGCCTCGTCTCGCGCCATTAGGCGCGACAATAATGGTTCTTCCTGAGTGCACAATTAGTCCTTAATTCAAATGCATCACGCAAATACGTGGTCCATGGTGATGCTGAGTCGTCGCACGAGTTCATCAATTTCACTGTCGGTAATAATGAATGGTGGTGCCAAGAGTATGTGATGCCCATTTACGCCATCCAATGTTCCGCCCATGGGGTAACACATCAGCCCGTTGTCCATGGCTGTTTTCTTCATTTGCTGGTGGAGCAGACGGTCAGGCGAAAAAGGTTGTTTACTGGTTTTGTCTTGTACTAATTCAAGCCCAATAAACAAACCACGACCGCGAATGTCTCCAACAAATGGATGCGAGCCGAATGACTCGTTTAACTGTTTGACTAAGTATTGTCCTTTCTCTGTCACTTCTGCCATTGCGCCAGCTTCTAACGCGTCTAACGTCGCACAAGCGGCAGCGCACGCCAATGGATGCGCCATAAAGGTATGTCCATGCTGAAAGTACCCCGTTCCTTGTGAGATCGCTTCGTAGATTTTGTCGCGGATCATAACAGCACCAATGGGTTGATAACCCGCGGCTAACCCTTTAGCTAATGTCACCAGGTCGGGCACGATATCTTCCTGCTCATAAGCAAAGTAGGTTCCAGTTCGGCCACAACCGCACATCACCTCATCAAGAATGAGTAGTACACCGTATTTATCGCATATCTCTCGTATACGCTTAAAGTAGCCTTTTTCGGCAACCAGTGCGCCAGCAGTTGCACCGACAACAGGCTCGGCAACAAAGGCAATTACGGTTTCTGGCCCAACGGCGAGTAACCGCTCTTCCAATTCATTAGCAACACGCTGACCGTATTGAAAATCACTTTCTTCTGCTCGTTTATCACGATAGGCATAGCAAGGTGCAATAAGCTCACCATTCTGAAGCAAGGGCGCGAAGGGCTCTTTACGCCACATGTTTCCGCCAACGCCCAGTGCACCTAACGTATTGCCATGATAACTCTGTCGTCGTGCAATAAAACGCGTGCGCGATGTTTCACCTTTTTCAATGAAATATTGGCGAGCCATTTTCAGCGCAGCTTCAACCGCTTCGGAGCCACCACTGACAAGATAAACATGATTGAGATCGCCGGGCGCTTTATCGGCTAGCCGTTCGGCGAGTTCTTCTGCGACAGGGGAGGTGAAAAATCCCGTATGCGCATATGGAATGGCAATGAGTTGCTTTTGAATGGCGCCCAAGACACCTTGGTGGCTATGCCCTAAGCATGACACTGCCGCGCCGCCGCATCCATCGAGATATTGCTTTCCGTTGCTATCAATAAGAAACACGCCATCACCCCCTGATACTGATGGGAGCTTTGAGTGGCAATGGCGTTGCAGTATGTGTGTCATTGTTTATTCAATCCGCTGCGTAGGTGATGTAATGTAAATTTCTGCACTAAGTATTAGCGGGTTGGAAATTGAACAGCAAACGATATAAATTCAGAGGGTATTCCAAAAATTCATAATAGAAGCGAAAGGTGACAACGATGTCCATGCCGATCCCACCAATGAAAACGTTGCGTACCTTTACCGTTGTCGCGCAAACCTTGAGCTTTTCAATGGCTGGAAAGCGATTAAACCTGACACAAAGTGCTATCAGTAAACAGATCCTGCAATTGGAAGATATGATGGGGTGCGCGTTGTTTGAGCGAAGTGGTGGCAAGGTCGAGTTAACGGAGGCGGGGCGCCGATACTTGCCTTCAGTGGTTGAAGCGTTAGAAAACCTTCAGCACGCCACGTCAACCATTATGCAATCTTCTGAAACCAAAAGCCGCGTGGAAATTTCGGTTCCGCCCTCAGTAGCAAGTATGTGGTTGGTGCCTCGGTTGAATGCGTTTCGAGCTCAGCATCCCAATATCGAACTGGGTGTGAAGGCGAGCGTCACGGCAGATACACAGAACTATTATCAAAGTGATATTGCGATTCACTGCTTGCCACTTTCAATTCAAGAAGAAGAGGCAGAGTTACTGATTCGAGAAAGGCTGCGTTTGGTGGTTAACCAAAGCCAAGTGCCTTCTGAAATTTCGCATATCGACGAATTGCTCTCATTGCCGTCCATTAGTCACATCACTCGCCCTCAGATTTGGAATCAGTTTTGGCACCATTACTCCGTGGCTCCAAGCGGCCCGACGTATGGTACAGGGTTCGAACATTTCTATATGGCGATTGAAGCGGTTAGACACCAACAAGGGATGGCGTTAATTCCAGATTTTTTACTTCATGATTATTTAGATAACGACGTAGTCAGTAACCCATTAGCATTGCGTTTTGACAGCGCATACGGCTACTTTTTGTTTAGCCATGGTTTTAAGCGCAGATTAGGGCCCGTCAAACAAGTTATTGATTGGTTGAAGCGTGAAGTAATAAGACCAAGATGCCAGCCTTCTCAGCGCCTATAAACGTTGAGAGAATGGACATTTTCGCGTCAAACGCGTATAAACCGCACTCCATGATGACCACTCAAAAGACTGAGCGATTTAGTATGACCACAACATCCCCAGCATCAGAAAACTATCAACAACGCTTTGGCGGCACACGTCGTTTATATGGCGCGACAGAGCTTGAGATATTAAGGCAAGCTCACGTCTGTGTGATTGGTATTGGTGGTGTGGGCTCTTGGGCGGTAGAAGCGCTGGCGCGTAGTGGTGTGGGTGCATTGACATTGATTGATATGGACGACATTTGCGTGACGAATGTGAATCGCCAAATTCACGCAATGTCAGGGACGATAGGCCAAAGCAAAATAGAAGTCATGGCAGATCGTGTTCGTGCAATTAACCCAGATTGTCAGATCAATTTAATTGATGATTTCATCTCGGAAGACAATATTCCCGAGTACATCACCAAAGATTTTGACTATGTGTTAGATGCGATTGACAGCATCAAACCCAAAACAGCGTTGATTGCATACTGTAAGCGCAACAAGATAAAAATCATCACCGTGGGTGGGGCTGGTGGTCAAATCGACCCAACACAAATTCAAGTTGCCGACCTAACGAAAACCATTCAAGACCCTTTGGCCGCGAAATTACGTAATAACCTGCGTCGTTTTCATAATTTCACCAAGACACAAGGTCGTAAGTTTGGCATTGATTGTGTGTTTTCTACCGAACAACTCAAATACCCTCAGCCTGATGGCAGTGTCTGCGAAACCAAAGCGACCGCAGAAGGGCCTAAACGAATGGATTGTGCGAGCGGCTTTGGCGCTGCCACCATGGTCACAGCTACGTTCGGGTTTGTCGCGGTATCACGCATTGTTGCGAAGTTAACGGCGAAGGCTTCAGCCAAGTAATATTGTTCTGTGTAGCGAACTTTAAGCTACGAAAACCACATAGAAAAAAAGGCCACTACGTGGCCTTTTTTGATCTGAATGGCAATGCAGAATTATGCTTCAGCTTTAGAAGGGGTTTCTGATGTTTCTTCAGCGTCACGCTTAACAGCAATAGGTAGCACTTGTTTAACGTAGTCGCCAGGCGCTATCGTCAAAACAGGGAAGTTGTCAGATCCAGCTTTGTAAGGCTCAACTTTCTCTTTCGGACTGTATGCTTCCAGCCACTTATCCCAATGCGTCCACCAAGAACCTGTATTGTGCTCGGCTGAGTCAAACCACTCATCCGCAGATTCGCTTAGTTCATCATTTACCCAGTAACCATACTTACCTTTCGCAGGATGGTTCACAATACCAGCGATGTGGCCTGATTCACCAAGCACGAAGGTTTTATTGCCACTGACGTTGAGCGCACCACGGTAGGTGCCTTGCCAAAGAGCAATATGGTCTTCTTTAGCGGATATGAAGTAGGTAGGGATTTTGATTTTGTTCAAATCAATCCACACTCCACCAACTTTAACGCCTTTGTCTTCAACCAAACGGTTATTAAGATAAAGCTCGCGTAGCATGAAGTTGTGCGTTGCAGCAGCAACATTCGTGCTATCACTGTTCCAGTACAGGAGATCGAAGTCGACAGGGCTATTGCCCTTGAGGTAATTGTCGACGTAGTAGTTCCAGTACAGGCTGTTTTCGCGAAGTAAGCTGAACGTCACGCTTAATGAGCGTCCGTCCATGTATCCGCGAGCATTGTTTTGAAGCTCAATCGCACTAACAAGGTTGTCATTAACGTAAGCGCCAACTTCTCCCGGCTGTGCGAAATCAAGCAGGGTGGTAAAGAAAGACGCAGACTTAATACGTGCTTTCATTCGCTTAGCAGCATAGTAGGCAATGGTTGAAGCCAGCACTGTACCGCCAATACAATAACCAGCAGCATTAATTTGTGATTGGCCTGTAATGTCTTCGATGGCGCTAACGGCTTTCACCACGCCTTCAGTGACATAATCACCAAACTCTACATCACGCTGCTCAATGCCAGGGTTGCGCCATGACATCATAAATACTGTGTGGCCTTGCTCGACAAGCCAGCGCATCATTGAGTTCTTCTCACGAAGATCCAAAATGTAGTATTTGTTGATAAACGGCGGAACGATCAACAATGGCGTTGCATTGACTTTTTCCGTGGTTGGACGGTACTGGATCAACTCAAACAGTTCGTTTTTGTAAACAACATCGCCAGGTGTATTTGCCACATCTTCACCAATGCGGAACGCATTGTTGTTGGTCATTCTAACTTTGAGAATGTCAGAGCTAGATTCCAGATCTTCTTGTAATTGCTGAAGACCTTTCACCAGATTCTCACCATTTTGTTCTAATGTGAGTTTTAGCAGCTCTGGGTTTGTTCCTACAAAGTTACTTGGTGACATGGCATTGATTGCTTGACGAGAAAAGAACGTTAAGCGTTCTTTAGCTTTTTCGTCTAAGCCTTCAACGGCGTTGATGGTTTCTAAATATGTGCGGCCAAAAAGTAGGTAAGATTGTTTGATGAAATTGTAAAACATCTCATCTTGCCAGCTTTCATCTTGGAATCGTTTGTCGTCTTTTTCTGGAGCGACAACATTGGCTTTGTTAGCGGCAAGCGCTACGTTTTGCCAGATTTCCATTTGTTTTTCCCACCACTGCATTTGAATTTGCAGCATTGCGGCAGGTTGGCTTGAAGCGCCCTCAAGAAGCTTAGCGGTATCTTCCATACTCTGCTCTTGCATCGCTTTATTTAAGGGGGTGTTTGTGGCTGCCTTGCCTTGCTCGAGATCCTTCCACCATTGCTGGTTGCTATCTTGGAGTTTTTCAAGGTAGTCCGAGAAGAAGTTCTGATACATGTTTAAACCCTCTTGATCGGAAACAACCCGCCCTCATAAGTGAAGGCGGGTTGGTGACCTTATTTAAGCTGGAGTAACGGCTTTTACATTTTCAGCAGTTAGTTGCTCAAGGTCGTCTTTAAACTCTTTAGCAAGAGATTGCAGTTTGTTGCTGTCATCCATCATTTGCTGAGACAGTTTCGTCAATGCAGCAACTTGTTGGCCGCCAAATGCAGTTAGAGAAGTTACATCAGTAACGCCGCTTGCTGCTTTAACTTGAGCTAGACCCATTTCGCTGTAAGTTTTTACTGCGCTAAGTTGAAGCTCAGTGATTGTTTCAACGTTTTTAGCAACCAGTTTGTTGAACTTAACGTAAGGTGCCATTGTTTTTTCAGTTTGCTCTGAGAATGCTTTAAACATATCTGTGTACATGGTGTTTCTCCTGAGTATATTAATTAGATCCAAGGGGGTAACTTAATCGACTTAGCTATTGGCACGTTTCACGACAACAGCCGTTCCCATGCCGCCACCGATACAGAGTGAAGCCACACCGTATGTGCCTTCGCGTTTTTCTAACTCGTGGATCAGTGATACCAAAATGCGGTTACCTGATGCACCGAGAGGGTGACCCAACGCAATTGCGCCACCATTTACATTCGCTTTCTCTAAAATGGCTTCTGGGCTGACGCTATGTGTATCAGCCAGTTGGTGAACAACACCTAGAGCCTGAGCCGCGAAGGCTTCGTTGAGTTCAAACAGATCCATATCGGAAATCGATAGCTCGGCTTTTTTCAGAGCTTCGGTTACAGCACCCACTGGGCCTAAGCCCATAATTTTCGGATCTAACCCAACTTGCGCGTAGCTGGTAATTTCTGCCAATGGCGTTAGACCATGACGTTTGACCGCTGCTTCAGAAGCGACGATAACGGCACTAGCACCATCGTTCAGGCCTGATGCATTACCTGCAGTAACAGAACCTTCGCGGTTAAATGCTGGGCGCAATTTGCCCAGACCTTCTTGCGTGCAGTCTGCTTTAGGGTATTCATCAGTATCAAAAGAAACAGTTTGGCGACGTTGCTTCACTTCAACAGGAACGATTTCATCTTTGAATCGACCCGCTTCGATTGCAGCAACGGCTTTCTGTTGGCTTTGTTGAGCGTAAGCGTCTTGTTGTTCGCGGCTTAAACCGACGAGTTCAGCAACATTTTCAGCGGTTACGCCCATGTGGAATTGGTTGTAAACATCGGTAAGACCATCGTTGATTAAAAGGTCTTTCAAACCGATATCACCCATTTTTTGGCCGCCGCGCAGAGAGCCTGACGCAGCGAATGGGATTTGAGACATGTTTTCAACGCCTGCAGCCACAACGACGTCGGCATCACCACAACGGATGTGAGCAACTGCGTCCATAACTGCCTTCATGCCGCTTCCGCAAACCATGTTGATGGCATACGCTGGCACAGTTTCTGGCAAGCCTGCAAAAATAGCGGCTTGACGACCGATGCCCATGCCTTGGCCTGCACTAACAACATTACCAAGGATGACTTCATTGACAGCTTCAGGTGCAACATTGCCTGCTTCTAGCGCGCCTTTGATAGCGACGGCTGCAAGTTGGCCTGCTGCAGTATCTTTTAGTGAACCTGTGAATGCGCCAATCGCCGTGCGTTTGGCGGCAACGATATACACTTTTTCCATGTTAACTCTTTCCTTTTTTTTACACGTAACTCGTCTTGATGAACAAGACTTAGTGCATGTACAAGCCGCCGTTGACGGACAGTGTTTCCCCGGTGATGTAAGCACCTGCATCACTTGCAAGATATGCGACTGCTTCCGCAATCTCTTCTGGGCGAGCCAGACGCTTCATCGGAATCTCACTTTTGATAGACTCCAGCACTTCTTCGCGCATGGCTTCTACCATTGGGGTTGCTGTGTAACCAGGAGCGACAACGTTTGCCGTTACGCCATAACGCGCACCTTCCATTGCTAACGCTTTGGTGAAACCAATCATGCCTGCTTTGGCAGCAGAGTAGTTAGTTTGACCAAATTGACCTTTCAGTCCGTTAACTGAGGAGATGTTGACGACGCGACAACCGCCTTTCTCGCACATGGCAGCAAAAAGAGGTTGAGTAACATTGAACAGACTGTTCAGGTTAGTGTCGATGACTGACTGCCAGTTTTCCGCAGCCATTTTCTTGAAAAGACCATCTCGAGTAATACCCGCGTTGTTAACGACAACATCGATGGTCCCTTCTTCTGACAAAAGGGTAGGAAGACGTTCTGCACATTCAGCAGTGTTGGTAACGTCTAATTCGAAAAGGCGCACTTGATCTGATGTGAATTTTTTCTCATCAAACCATTGCTCGGCACATTGTAGATTTCCCGTGAAGTAAGTGGCAATTACACGATAGCCCTCACCTACTAGTTTCTCTGTGATCGCTGAGCCGATACCACCTTTTGAACCGGTGATTAGCGCGAGTTTCTTCATTGGTGACTCCATTCTTAACAACAAGCAATTTAAATATGACCCCTGTAACTGCATTTGGAAGTCCAAAAATACAGGCACCGTTAATTTTTTAGTATTAGCGCGTAAGGGTTGAGGCTAGGGAAACTCAACTAGTCTCGGTAGAACATTAATTTATTATTATGATGGTTTTATGACCACTGGGTTCAAAGATATACAATCTTTTGAGTAAGGCAAAACGAATAGAGGGAGAATTGCAGAAACAAGATCTAGATCCACAATAAAGCGCCAAAAGTTAACGTGGTGTTAATTTTCGGTTTATTGGTTGATCGTGTTTAAATTAAATTTGAAAAATACACTTTTTTTTGGTTGGAGCGCATTAGTATTCGGCTGTTCAATTAATCGCCGAGACTGTTTAAAACAAAAGCAGTTCAAGTTAAGAAAGAAAGTCACTAATGCGCAAGTTTAATATCGGGATTATCGACTGAAGTCTCAGCTTTAAAAAGGGTATTGTACGGTAAGATGGTCACGTAACATGGTGAAATGAATGAAAAATTAAGGCATCAAAATGGTGCTAAATGTGCTTTATTTGGTCAATAATTGCTCGAATTCCATTATTTCGAGAGGGGCTGAGATGATCAAGTAAATACATTTCTTCAAAGTATTTTTCGAAATTAAATGCCATTAACTCTTCATGTGTTTTTCCCTCTGAAGCAGCCAATATTAACGCTAACAATCCTTTAACAATGCGTGCATCTGAATCTGCTGCAAACTGGTAAGAGTTGTTGTTATTTTTCCAAATTAGCCACACATTACTTTCGCAACCAGAGATTGAAACACTTTTAGATTTTAAGTGGTCTTCCAGGCTTGGAAGCCGCTTGCCAAGCTGAATAATGAGACGATACTTATCCTCCCAGCCACGGCAATTTTTCATGCTATCAATAATGTTTGCTGTGGTAATTTCAGTACCAAAAGGGTGTGCTGGAAAATTAGTCATAATCTTTGTTCTTTCTCAAAGTAAGTCACAGGCTATTTTTATGGCTGCAATGCAGCGCTCGATTTCATCGGCAGTATTATACAAAGCGATTGAGATGCGCACACAGCCATTTAGGCGGAGTGCATTCATCAGCGGATGCGCACAGTGTTGCCCTGAACGCACTGCAATGCCTTGTTGATCGAGTAAGGTCGCGATATCTGAGTTGTGTACGCCGTCAACGTGAAATGCCACCACACTAGCGCCTTGTTGCAATCCAATGAGCGACAGATCCTCGATGTCTTTGATGCCATCAATCAACTGTGACTGAAGTGAGGCTATGTGCTGTTCTGCGCCCTTACGATCAAGATTGTTGAACCAGTTTATCGCTTCTGCCAGCGCGAGCGCACCTGCGACATTGGGCGTACCAGCTTCAAACTTGGCAGGTGACGTCACATAAGTGGTTCCATCGAACGACACATTTTCGACCATTTTTCCGCCCCCGTGCCATGGAGGCATGGCTTCGAGTAGGGCGGGTTTGCCATACATTGCGCCAATGCCCGCTGGCGCAAAGAGTTTGTGGCCTGAAAAGACATAGAAATCTGCATTCAGCGTATTGACGCAAACTTGTTCATGCACCACTGCCTGTGCACCATCAACGACCACAACGGCACCGTTGGCATGAGCTTTGTCAATGATGTTTTCGATAGGGTTGCGTGTGCCGGTGACGTTGCTGACATGTGCAACGGCAATGATCTTTGTCTTATGATTAAGCAGTGTGTCAAACGCTGATAGGTCGAGTTGGCAGGTCTCGGGGTCGACTGGCCATTTTACCACCTTTGCGCCCGTCTGCTCCGCGACCATTTGCCAAGGAACAATATTTGCGTGGTGTTCCATTTCGCTGACAAGAATCTCGTCGCCTGCTTGGAGCGTTTGTCTGGCATAGCTTTGGGCAATGAGATTGAGCGCTTCTGTTGCTCCGCGCGTCCAAACAATGCCCTTCACTGACGCACCAATAAAATCAGCAACAGTTTGTCTCGCCGTTTCAAAACGTTGTGTTGCTGACGCTGTTAACGAATGCGATCCACGATGAACATTTGCGTTTGCGCCTGAATAATAATCATTGATGCATTGGATGACGGACAAGGGTTTCTGTGAAGTGGCTGCACTGTCGAGATATACCAATGGTTGTCCATGGATGCGCTGCTCTAGCGATGGGAAGTCGCGGCGAATGGCATCAACATCAAAAGGTTGGGTCATCATTATTTGGGCGTCATATTGTCGAGTTTGTTGTCGGGTAGGAATGATCGCTTTTCTGTCACATGAACTCAAGTGAAAGTGCGTACGCTAACAATCTGGATTAATCTGGACTCGACGCAGGTCTTTAGCGCTGAGACTTGCCATTGAAAGGCGGATAGCGAGTATTTGATAAACAATGGGCAAAAAAAAGCACCGAGTTAAATACTCAGTGCGACGATAATCTAGTTGATAGATCAAGGTGAAAATACGGCAAGATGTTATTGCCGAGACTCGGCTGAGGCCGAAATATGCAAACACAACATCGCAACCATAGTATTGAACGAACGTAGGGAGCGTTAATCCTAGGCGCGGCTGCACTATAGGTTTTATGGGGTGACAGAACAACGGACATTTTGTAATGTAGTGCATTAGAAAAACTTATCAATTTAGGGCGAAAAATGGCCAGACGTTTACCCCCTTTAAATGCATTGCGTGTGTTTGAAGCAGCAGCGAGGCACTTAAGCTTCACTCGTGCAGCGGAAGAGTTGTTTGTTACGCAAGCTGCTGTTAGTCATCAGATAAAATCATTAGAAGAGTTTCTTGGACTCAAACTTTTCCGACGACGTAACCGCTCTTTATTGTTAACGGAGGAAGGGCAGAGCTATTTTCTCGACATAAAAGATATTTTTGTGTCTCTGGCCGATGCGACTGACCGAGTGTTGGAGCGAGGAGCCAAAGGAGCCTTGACCATCAGCTTACCACCGAGCTTTGCTATTCAATGGTTGGTGCCGCGTCTATCGGATTTTAATCAAGCACACCCTGAAATTGATGTTCGGATCAAAGCTGTCGATATGGAGGACGGCTCGCTCACTGATGATGTAGATGTCGCCATCTATTATGGACGAGGAAATTGGCCTGGATTACGTTGTGATGAACTGTATCCTGAGTTTCTTCTGCCGGTGTGCAGCCCAACCGTCTTTCATAGTGACAAACCACTAAATACACTTGCCGATCTTAAACATCACACCTTGCTTCACGACCGTTCACGACGAGATTGGACGACATACGCTAAACACTATCAGATTGCGGATATTAACCTTAACTATGGGCCTATTTTTAGTCACTCGGCCATGGTGCTTCAGGCAGCGGCGCTTGGTCAGGGGATTGCGTTAAGTAATAACGTGCTGGCTCAGCCTGAACTTGAGTCAGGACGGTTGGTGTGTCCGTTTGAACATTTTCTAATGAGTAAAAACGCCTTTTATTTGGTGAGTCAGCAAAAGGATGCTGATTCGGGGCGCATAACCGCGTTTCGTGATTGGGTGCTCGCCAAAGCCGCCGCTGAACAGGAGCAAATTTCGGCATGAATAATATCATTGTTGATGGCCCGGAGAAGGCTGACGTCACGTTCATCTTTGCGCATGGTGCGGGTGCTGATATGCATCATGAGTTTATGGAGGTAGTGGCAAAGCAAGTCGCCAATCACGGAATTCGTGTCGTGAGGTTTAATTTCCCCTATATGATCAAACGGGCTGAAGACGGAAAACGAAGACCACCAGATCGCGCCCCGAAATTGCTTGAAGCATTCACTGAAGTGGTTGAGCGTTTTGGGCGTGGTAAAACAATCATTGGTGGAAAGTCTATGGGGGGGCGTATGGCAAGCCACCTAGAAACTCTCAATATTCAAGGCATTGTTTGTCTAGGCTTTCCGTTTCACCCGCCTGGTAAGCCAGAGAAAGACAAAGGTGAGCACTTAGCGGACATGGTCAAACCGACGCTAATTTTGCAAGGAGAGCGTGATACGTTTGGTAACCGTGACGAACTAGCATGCTACCCATTTTCAGATGCTATTAGGCTCACGTTCGTGCCCGATGGCGATCACAGCTTTAAGCCACGAAAAGCATCAGGCCACACAGAGACGGGTAATCGTCAACTTGCTGCAGAGCATATTGTTAGCTTTGTGCGAGAGGTATGCCAATGAAGGGGAATCAGCTAGCGGCGTTAGGCTGTGTGTTGGCAGGTGTAGCGGTGGCATTGGGGGCCTTTGCCGCCCATGGGTTAAAATCACATGTCACACCGTATGCGCTCTCCATTATTGAAAAAGGCGTGCAATATCAGTTTTGGCACTCACTGGCGCTTATTGCTATTGGGCTTTGGTTGTATGTTTCACCTCAGCGCTTATTGAAACTGGCGGGTGGATTTATCGCATTTGGGATCCTTTGTTTCAGTGGCAGTTTGTATGGTCTAGCACTGACGGATTGGCGTTGGCTCTGGCCTGTTACACCGATTGGCGGGTTGAGTTTTTTGCTGGGCTGGGGGATGGCAGCTTGGTCATTGTGGCGAAGAGTGAGTTAGGTGCGCTGAATCACGTTTTCTGAGGTATAATTGCGCGTTATTTTTACCACGGCATCTAAAGGCATCGTGTGAATCAGATTTTATTGTATTGCCGTCAAGGCTTTGAAAAAGAATGTGCGGGTGAGATTCAAGATAAAGCAACTTCTGTAGAAGTCTACGGTTTCCCTCGCGTCGTAAAAAACGCCGGGTATGTGTTGTTTGAATGCTACCAGCAAGGCGATGCAGAGAAACTGCTTCAAACGCTTCCTCTTAAATCGCTTATTTTTGCGCGTCAGATGGTTGCCGTTGTTGAACAGCTCTCCGATCTTGACCCTGGTGATCGTATTTCACCGATTCTTGCTCTCGGTGGTGAATTACCGAAGTGTGGTGATCTGCGTGTTGAGACGCCGGACACGAATGAAGGTAAAGATCTTCTTAAATTCTGTCGTAAGTTTACTGTGCCGCTTCGCCAAGCATTGCGTAAACGCGGCGTGTTGCTAGCCAAAGAAAACCCGAAACAACCTGTTTTGCATGTGTACTTCACTGCGCCAGGTTGCTGCTATGTGGGCTATTCGCTAAGTAACAACAACTCGCCACATTATATGGGTATTCACCGTCTGAAATTCCCAGCGGAAGCGCCAAGTCGTTCGACACTGAAGTTGGAAGAAGCTTTTCATGCGTTTATTCCTCGTGATGAGTGGGATGAACGGATTGCACCCGGAATGCGTGCAGTCGATCTTGGGGCATGTCCGGGAGGCTGGACTTATCAGCTGGTGAAGCGATCCATGTTTGTTCACGCAGTCGATAACGGTGCAATGGCTGAAAGCTTGATGGAAACGGGTCAAGTGAAGTACCACGCAGCTGATGGCTTTAAGTTCGAACCGCCGCGTAAGAACATCACTTGGTTAGTGTGCGATATGATTGAAAAGCCATACCGTGTTGCACAACTGATGGGTGAATGGATCATTGAGCGATGGGCGGTTGAGGCGATGTTCAATCTGAAGTTGCCAATGAACCGTCGATACGAACAGGTGAAAGAAGACATCGATAACTTGAAAAAGTTTTTGATTGAGAACGGTGTGAAGTTTGAAATCCAAGCTAAACATTTGTATCACGACCGTGAAGAAGTGACGGTACACCTTCGTCGCCTGAACTAAGGTTTCTGGCGAAAGTGAACAATAAAAAACGGCAGCCCTTGGGCTGCCGTTTTTTATTGTCTGGCGTAAATCAGTCGGGCTATTGACGATTGACCACTTCGTTATTGCTCGGTTTTTGCGTTTGGCATGTAGCGAATATCTTGAAGGTTGAAACCCAGCGCAATATCAGTTTTTAGCGTGGCGACTTGTTTGCAACGTTGTGCGAGTTCTTGATTGCCCTCTAGCTTTTTCTGCCATTTTGGCTCAATGTCATCGGCGGCAAAAATGTGCGCTAAGGTGGTGTAACGCTGCAACAAGGTAGCAGCCGTTTTTGGACCAATACCTGGCACGCCGGATACACCACTTGAACTGATCCCGACCAAGCCCCAATAGTCGACTAATTGTGTCGGCAAGACTGCGAATTCTTTTTCAATAAAGGGGCTATCTAGCCAGCGTTGTTGGAAGTAATCGCGAATACGTAGCGTCGGCTGAAGGAGCTGACAATAGCCTTTATCTGTAGAAACAACGGTCACTTGCCCGTTTTTGCTAGCAACTTTCACTGCCAAAGTTGCGATCATGTCATCAGCTTCATCGCCGGAAGACAGCAGTGAGTCGATGCCCATGTCCCAGAACGCATCTTGAATGATGCTTAGCCCGTCGTGAAGCGGCTCGGGCATGGGTTTGCGGCCTTGCTTATATTCAGGGATTAACTCCGCACGCCAACCTCTGTCTTGTTCTGTGTGGTCAAACACCGCCACCATGTGGGTTGGATCTGAAGAGCGAATGATTTTGTTCAGAGCTCGACAACACACTTGTGCCGTTGAGGCAATATCATCAGGGTTTGGCTGGGCAGCGTGAACCCGACGAATGAGGTTCATGGCATCAATGATGACAAGATGAATAGACATGAGGTGTCCGCTAAATAAAAAATGGCCCGATAGGGCCATTCTAATTACTTGAGAGATAAATGAAAGGCTAACTGTTAGCGACCGCCATTACCTTGAACGATTTCGTAGCAGGGGACATAAGCCGTTCCAGGCAGTTTCATGCGTTGCTGCTCCACAAAGCCTCGCAGCAATTTATCCATCTTTTTCATTAAGACGGCATCACCGTTAATTTTGAATGGACCATGACGTTCAATCTCACGGATCCCTTCCTCTTTCACGTTGCCAGCAACAATGCCAGAGAAGGCTTGTCGCAGTGCAGACGCGAGAAGTTCAGGTCGTTGATTCATGTGTAAGTCGAGGTTCGCCATGTTTTCATGGTTGGGCTCAAACGGCAGTTGGAACTCGGGTGCAATTTTTAGTGACCAGTTAAACGAGTATGCGTCTCCCGTTGATTGTCGATGTTCTTTCACTGCGGGCATACCTTGCTTGATAATACGTGCCGCTTTTGCCGGATCGCCCACCACGATTTGATAGTACTTGGTGGCCTCTTCTCCAATGACATCGCGAATGAATTCATCGATGACACGGAAATAATCGGCACTTTCTTTAGGGCCAGTGAGTACAACGGGCATCGGCTGACCTGCATTGTCTGGATGCATTAAAATACCAAGTAAATAGAGCAATTCTTCTGCCGTCCCTGCGCCGCCAGGGAAGATCACGATGGCATGGCCGACACGCACAAATGCTTCCAGCCGTTTTTCGATATCCGGCATGATCACCAGTTCGTTAACAATGGGATTGGGGGGCTCTGCAGCAATAATTGACGGCTCGGTTAACCCTAAGAAACGGCTACCTGTTACGCGCTGTTTAGCGTGACCAATAGCTGCCCCTTTCATTGGCCCTTCCATTGCCCCCGGTCCGCAACCAGTACAGATATTAAGTTCGCGCAGCCCTAGTTCATGGCCGACCTCACGGGTGTATTGGTATTCAATAGGATTGATAGAGTGTCCACCCCAACAAACCACCAGGTTAGGGTCTTTGCCTGGTACTAACGCTTTCGCGTTACGCAAAATATCGAAAATCAAATTGGTGATGTGATTTGAATTTGTAAGATTGAAGATTTTGGCATGCTCGAGCTGTACATTGACGTGAATGATGTCACGTAGTACCGAAAACATGTGCTCTTGAATGCCTCGAATGATTTTTCCATCTACAAACGCGTGATCGGGTGGGTTGACCAACTCTAGCTTCACCCCGCGCTCACGTCGCATGACGCGGATGTTGAATGCTTTGTATTGTTCAAGCAGTTCTTTGGAGCTGTCTGTATGGCTGCCGGAGTTAAGTACGGCTAGCGAACAGTTACGATACAGGCGGTATAAATCGCTCTGCGCGGTGTCTTTGAGTCTGTCGACCTCAAGCTGAGAAAGTAGATCCATTGCCCCGACTGGGCTGATATGAGTGATCATAGTCACCTCCTGTGCGAAGAAAACACACTGCCTAAAGAGAAAGGCTTTTTATAAACATCATTTCATTCAATGAATTATTGTTTTCAATGCTATAAAAATCAGTGTGTTAATTAACCATACACGCAGATATTTAGTTTAGCCAGTTTGACGAGATAAAAGGATGCAGTACGAGGAGGAACGTGGCGTGAAAAAGTAAAGGGTGGAGCGATAGCGATGTAAGAGAGAGCGTTCGAAGCTGCTGATGAGGTAAAGACAATACTATTGAATCAAGCAGATAACGAGTGAGTCAATTAGAGGAAGACTAAGCCCATACCAATTTGTTACGACCATTATGTTTGGCGTTGTATAGCGCATTATCTGCGCGCTCGAGGACTTGAACTGTATTGTCGTTGTCTTTGAACATGCTTGCGCCGATGGAAACCGTAACGGTTAGACGCATATCTTTGAACTTGAAAGGAAGTTTTGCGATGGTTTCACGTACATTGTTTAGCAATGACTTTCGTGTTTCTTCGTCGGCGTCAGGTAACAAGATCACAAACTCCTCACCACCAAATCGTGCAATAAAATCGGTATCACGTAAACATTGATGAATGGTTCTTGCGACAACTTTCAGTACTTTGTCTCCGACGAGGTGACCGTATTGGTCGTTGACGCTTTTGAAGTGGTCAATGTCAATCATGGCAAGGCAGAACGGTGTTTCGTAACGAATCCAGCAGCGATATTCGTGTTCTAAGCGATCATCCAGCGCCGCACGGTTATAGACTTTGGTGAGTGGGTCGAGCAGCAGTTTACGCTCTTGATCACCGAGACGACGGCGGTAGTCCATCGTTTGGCTGTAAAGCGCCTCAAGTTTTTGTTCATTGTGCTGTAGCTGTTCTAGAAGCTGTTGCTCGCGCTCTTCAAGCTCTTTGTTACGAGCCACTAACGAGGCAAGATTTACGGAAACTTGAGAAAGTTTAGGTCGCAAGGCATCCAGTGATTCTGCATCTCGGAGTTGAGTTTGAATCGTTTCAACAGAATGCTCAAGTTCATCGTTGATTGTGCTTCGTTGCGTTGATATGGATTGAGAGTTGTCAATGGATCGCCCGTTATGGCGCTGAACAATGGAGAGATCTTCATTGAGCTGTGACAAAAAAGCCTGTGAGGCTTTTCGCTCATTGCGCGTACCATCCAGGATGAGCTGAACGGACTCTAAGGTGAGTTCCAGCAGAGTTTGCGCTTCTGGCGCTAGCAGTAGTTTACTTCGAATGCTTAATAAACGATCGCCAGCTTCACCATCAAAATCGAGCTCTGTGATCAAGTGTTGCAGTTCGCTACACAGTTGATTAATACGATCGATATTGAGTAATTCTTTTGCCGTTAATCCATTCGAGGGCAATGCCAATAGCTTGAGCGCGCGTTCATAAAGCTGAAGTAGCGCGACGATTTTATTGTTATTGCCTTGTTCATGGGCATTTGGACTTATCAGCAGATTTCGCAGATCTCGTTTGAGTTGCGCAGGAAGCCCAGGTAAGCACTTTAGTGTTTCAGCACTTTGTTCGTACTGACATTCCAAGGTGCCTTTGGCTTTCTCCATTGCTTGATTATGTCTGTTGACCATGCGCTCTACCAATGCCAGTTGAGGGATCAATCTGCTGACATCGTCTTGACTGTCTAGCTCTCGTCGTATCTGTGACAACCGCTCATTGAGCAGTGGGTCTTCATGCGCTTGAGATGCTGCAATAAGGCGTGAAATTAGCCTTTTTAAGATCGTCGCTTCACGCCGCGATTTAAGAGCTAAATCACGGAATACCAGCTGTGAGTGCTGCAACTTTTCTTTCAGTGTAATGACGTCTTCATCTGACGAGAAGTTGGACATAAACTACGACTATATCTCCAAACCCCCGCCACATGCGCTTTTGCATCGACTTTGGGGCTGATAAATGAAAAACGCATGCGCGCGACCACTAGCTATAACGGTTTATTGCTTGTCTTATCAATAAATTGAAGTCAGTTTTTATCAGATTCGTGAACCGTCTGCCAGTTAATCTCACCGTTTGCCGAAGTTTTGACCTTAAGCAATCCAGTACTTATGCCATCAAGGCACGCTTGACGGACATTGTTATCGGCGAAACAAGCTGCTGGGGTGGAGTCTATGGCACTGATTTGGACCCATTGGCTGGATAGCTCATTTTTACAGGCCTGGCGGGCGGCACTGGTTGCCATCAGCAGGATGTCGATAAGCTCTTTGTCGTTGATAGAGGTAAATGCGCGAGGCAGGAAAGGGTAGTCTGCCATGCCTATACGAAGTCGGTTATCTACATCTTCAAGTCCAGTTTCTTGGACAAAATCGTCAACCAATTGCTGGATTTTCGATGCCAGACGTTCTGGTGCATTCAGGGTTTCAGCATTGGGCTCAATGTAAATGAACATGGCATCGGAGAAATGGTAAAGACGTGCGGGCTTGATGATGTGTGATTTTAAGAAATCACCCATCTGACGTTCTAATTCTAATCCTTGATGGTAGCCATGCTGAAGATAGACAACCTTCAAAAATGGCACTTCAAACATGGCAAAGCTCAGTTTGTCACTGAGGGGCTCATGGATCATTTCACCCAAATACCACTGTTCAAAATTCGCACTGGTTTTCGCGAGTGAATTCGACAATCTATCATTGAGCATTCGCAAGTTGCGCAGACCACTTCGAGGGTGGGTATACAGCTCTTTTTGAAGATCTTGCAATTGATTGAGTCGCATCGATGCTGCACGATTTCTCAGCACCAATACCAGCAACAGAACGCTTAGGCTTCCTAATAGAAATAGGTTTATTTTCTTCTGTTCAACAATGGTTTGAGTGTTCTCTGCATGCTGCTTTTGCATGTCGTCGAATTGAAGCTGTCGCTCTATGACGCGTTGGCTTTGTTTAAATGACTCAGTTTCCTGATTTCGACGTTGTGTCTCATCACGTTGACTGATTTCGTCATAGCGACGCTGAAAATACAAGGCGCTTGGGAAATCAGGTTTTTGTTCATAAGCCTGTGACAGCTGAGCGAGGCTGTCACGTTTGAGTTTATAGTTGTTGATAGCGGTTGCATGGCTTAAGGCTTGCTTTAATGCATCAATGGCGACATCCGTTTGTTGAGTCAATAACGCCTGTTCCCCTTTGACAATCAATGCTTGGGCGAGCACCTCCATGGCGTTAGCATTCTTAGCAAGCTTAATAGCGTCGTTGACATATTCCTTCGCTTGCGGGTATCGGAGCAATTTGAGGTAAGTGTTTGCAATCGCAACATTGATGTCGGCGATTTGAACGTCGCGAGCCAGAGTTTTTTCTAGTTCTAAGGCGTTAAAATAGTGAACGAGTGCGAAATTGTAGCGCCCTTGCTGGTGGTACAAGCCTGCAAGTAGTGTTTGTGTTTCGGAGAGGCCGCACTTCAAATCATACTGTTCATAGAATTCAGCCGCTTGATTCGCGTGTTGAAGCGCTTTATTAAATGCCCCTTTTTGCTGATAAAGCTTGGTCAATGCAATGTTGGCTTGGGCAATCTGTGGTGATAAATCATTTTCGCTTGCTTGCCAGTAAGCACTGAGTAACTCGGATAGGGCGCGTTCATGAGCGTTAATGCGGAGGAAATAATTGCCTAGCGCAATTTGGTATCGCACCTTGAGTTTTAAATTCGCATCTGTCCCGAGCGCATTTTTCGCGATATCGAATTGGGCAAGGGTTTCTTGTTCATTTTCCTGTTCAGTGACAATGATAGCGTTCAGTAGCGTTGTTTCAAACGTTAGGCGTTGAACGCGGCTTGAATGCATATCAGTGAGTTTTGGGATCTCTGCAATCAGCGTCTGAAGCAGCTTTTCTGCTGCTGTTGGGTCATTGTTCAGTGTCAGCAATAGCGACGTTTCCGCCAGAGTGACTTCCAAAAGTGCTCGTTTGAGATGATGGGTGGTTGCAATCTCTTTGGCTAAGGCCAAAAACTTCCATGCTTTTTCTCGATGAAGCAAAATACCATGCGCTTTGGCGGAAATTAAATAGGCATGCACAGTATTGAGGGGAGTGCGAATAGAGCGATCCGCTTCGTTATTACTATGAGGTCGGTTACTTGTTTCAGCGAGTCGACGCTGCATGAGATAGCGCTCAGTGACCTGCAATGCTTGCCTTGGATCTGTGTGTAACAAGGCTTCAGCCTCTGTGAGCACAGGTGTTGAATTAATTGTTGCGCTGACATGATTGCTTATCAGCAAAGAAAGAAAAAGCAGTGCGGTTGTCAAAAATCGCATGATTAGCAGAGTCTATGATTGTGAAGAAAAAAGGCTCAGAACTCTGAGCCTGTTTCGAAATTATTGACGAGCGAGTCGGTTATTTTCGCTTGGTGTTTTACCCATGTTAGTACGATATGGGTTGATATCCAAACCACCGCGGCGAGTGTAGCGCGCGTAAACCGTTAACAACTCAGGCTGACAGTACTTCATCAGATCCGTAAAAATTCGCTCAACACATTGTTCGTGGAATTCATTGTGACGGCGGAACGACACGACATAACGCAGTAGCTTTTCACGATTGATTTTCGGACCTTTGTACGCGATACGTACTGAACCCCAATCAGGTTGGTTAGTGATAAGACAGTTGGACTTCAAGAGGTCACTGTTCAGTGTTTCACTAACCACTGGGCCTTCTGCCGCTCCTTCTAAGAGGCTTGGATCAAAGGCATAGTCGGTGATTTCGATGTCTTGGTCGTCAATATTTTCGCCACCAAATGCAATCACGGGTGTGTTGCTGAATTCTTCAAGGGGCAAGATAGTGACATCGACATCTTCGCCAGCACAGGCTGACAGGTCTTTCGCCAAGGTATCGACCACTTCCTGCCAGCTATCAAAACGCGTCTGGTTGAAGCTGTTGAGGTACAGTTTGAACGATTTAGATTCGATCAAGTTTGGACTGGTTGCTGGCAGACGCACTTCACCAATCGCGACTTGCGGTAACCCTTTGCCATTGAGCCATGACAGTTCGTAGAGTGTCCAAATGTCGTAACCGGTAAAAGGCAGTGAATCCCCAAGGTCTAGGTCATCACGATTAAGACTACGCGGTACAGGTTGCAGCAGCTCAGGAGCGTATAGCTCTTGATAGTCCGTTTTCTGACCTAGCGACAGGCCAGCAAGTTCTTTTGCATCTTGATATTTGCTCATACGGTTTTGCCACGGATCGATTAGAATGCGCAAAGTTTACTGAATCTTGAGGAATCTTGCTAATGAATCACTCTGTTACTCATGCGCTTTGGTCGTTCAGCGAGCGTTTTGTCGATGCTTGGAATATACAACATGGTTCAAAACCACAGAGCGATGCCTATTTGGGTCTTGCCTCTCCATGCGTGTTGCAAGAAACGGATGACACGGTGATTTGGCAGCCAGTAATGAGAAATGAACCTGCGGATTTCAGTAATGTTGAAGACGGTATAGGCATTAGTTTGCATGAAGACATTAAGGCTTTTTATGCCGGCCTCTACTGCGGTGATATGACAGCATCGTTTAATGGTCACCCTCTAGAGCTTATTCAAGTATGGAGCGATGAGGACTTACCGCGCCTACAAGAAAATATGCTTGGCCATTTACTCATGCAAAAGCGATTAAAGCAAAACCCGACAGTTTTCATTGCGTCAACCGATGACGAATTTGATGTTGTGTCTATTTGCAGTGTGACAGGCGAAGTGATTAAAGAACGTATCGGGACGAAAGAGCGCAATGTATTGGCGCCAAACGTAGAGACGTTTCTCGGTATGTTGAAGCCGGAGGCATAGTAGATATGTACGTGGTTGAACTGACCTTTGAGTGTTTTGATGACACAACGATCTCTGCTGTGGATCGCTCTGTAAATGGGTTGATGGATGCTTTGCGCTATAACGGACAAGTGTTAGGGCGTGAGTTTCCAATGGTAATGGGCGATGGAGTGTTTCACGTGCGCGCAGTGTGCCCAGAGAAAGATAGCCTAAACCCTAAATATCATAGCCCTCAGGTCGCGTTGAAAATACGTCAGTTGTCAGAGGCGTGTTTATTATCGCCGAAGTTAAAAGTGCTTGGGCGTGACATTAACTCGGAAGAAAGTGCTCAAGTAGAAGATCGTTCATGGCAGGTGATGTATACCACTTATGTGCACACATGCTCACCTCTTCGCTGCGGCGAAACACTATTGCCAATTCCGCTGTATCGCTTTCCCGCCACCTTTAATGGGGATCATAAGGCGGAAATTAAGTGGCAAACAGAGTGGCAGGCGTGTGACGAGATCCAAATGGCTGGCTCGTTCAAAGCAGAGCATGCGGCATTGGCTGAAATTCAGGATGCTGACAGCCTTTTGTTCCGAAAAGGCTGGGATATTCGTGGTCGCATTGAGTACATCACTAAGGTTCCGACGTATTATTATCAATATCGAGTCGGGGGTAAGGATGCAGAATCTGAACTGGCCAGAAAGTGCCCCAAATGTGGGGGGGATTGGTTATTAGAAGCCCCACTTCATGATGTATTCCACTTCAAGTGCGATAGTTGTCGTATCGTGTCTAACCTGTCGTGGGACTTTCAGTAACTAGCTGTTCGCCATAAGGTGTTGCTCTAGGGCTTCAAGCTTTGTAGTCAGCGCCTTTACTTGCTCTTCTAAAGCTTCGATTCTCTCATCGGAGCTTTTTTTACTCTCGACCAATTCAACCTTTGGTACTTTTCCATTTTTCTTCCAATGCTGAAGCGCACTAATGATCAATGGCATAGGAACGGGCTGAGTGAGTCGACTTTTGACGAGTGCAACGCTGGGATTTTTGCCTTCACGCAGAAGTGATTGAATGGCTTGCTCTAAAATTGGAGTGAAGTCAGTGCTCATGGTGCTATCCCTTTTCATCATACCGTTGTGGCTTGTCAAAATGTTCTTCGCTACACGGTACAGATGAATACAGGAAGTTTATCCCTTGCGCAACAGGGTATCGAGTATATCGATTTGCTCGGCCCAATCTGCATCTTGTGACTTGGCTTCGTCTAAGAATTGGCGTTGGCTCGTTGTCCAAAATGTTGCCGTTAGCAAATTGTCATCGTCTGACAAACCGTGCTCTTCGATAAATTTGCGAATATCAGCAGCGTCTGATGACAGACCTAATTGCTGAAATAGGTGTTCTAAATCGTGTTCGAATACTTCCATTGGCAATGCTCTTTCTGATGTTTTTAGAAAGTATAGAAGCTGGATGAGCAAGCTGTCCTTACCTCTTGTGAGAGATCTCTTACAAGCGAGTAGGATTATCCTGTTTTATTCCAAGTAATTCTCTCTGGTGTTTATTTTTAATCATTATTTTTCATGCAGTTAAGCAATTGCCTTGAGTGTTTGATTTAAAGTGAGAGATCGATCATTCATTCATGGCTTGTGCATAAATGTGGTTCGCGTAATCTTTGCGGTGTCGGAAGGATACTGACATACGGAACAGGAACTAACACCACGGACTTGGTTAGCTCAGGATGAGCAGGTAGCGCAAGGATTGTGTTACTAGCAAGGAATGCGGCATTAGGGACAAGGATGGAACGTAGCAGTAAATAGGATATTTACTGGTCAGGAAGACACTTAGGACAACCCAGGATGGGGGCTTAAGGAATCACTTCAGGATGAAGTAAAGGACACCCTCAGGAAGAGGATGAGAATCGAGACAGGATGACTCGACGGGTCAAGGTAAGACTGAAGGACACCTCCAGGACGGAGAGATAAGGATAGAGCTGAAGGATTCAGCCACTGATCATGGAATGATGCAGGGAGCACATTCGTAGCAGGATAGCTGCAAGTAAGACCTCAAGGGCACGACGAAAGTCGTGCCCGTTCTTTTTTCTGCGTTTTTTATTTCCTCGGTTTTGCCATTCAAGCCAGTCTTTTTCTTTTCTTTTCTTTTCTTTTCTTTTCTTTTCTTTTCTTTTCTTCTCTTCTTGAATACGCATACGATAACCTCAACGGTATATCTCTAATATATATGTTAAAAAACCTGAAATATGGCTACATAAGAGCAACGTTTTAGCGTAAAGCACTGCATATGGTGATAGAGACTTGAAAATACAGAATGTAATGTTTGTGGCAAACGCTCACTGGCTTGTGAGATATCTCTTACACGGGTGTGGGATTCTACTGTTTTCAGTGTGGAATACTGGAAATTAAAAAATATAAAAACATTTAAAAACAATTGGTTATGAATTTTTGTTTAATGTCGATCTCAAAGTGTGAGTTCAATCACTTTGAGGTTGGTTGTTTTGAAACTTGGTTCGCGTAATCTTTGCGGTGTCGGAAGGATACTGACATACGGAACAGGAACTAACACCACGGACTTGGTTAGCTCAGGATGAGCAGGTAGCGCACGGATTGTGTTACTAGCAAGGAATGCGGCATTAGGGACAAGGATGGAACGTAGCAGTAAATAGGATATTTGCTGGTCAGGATGACACTTAGGACAACCCAGGATGGGGGCTTAAGGAATCACTTCAGGATGAAGTAAAGGACACCCTCAGGACGAGGACGAGAATCGAGACAAGATGACTCGACGGGTCAAGGTAAGACCAAAGGACACCTCCAGGACGGAGAGATAAGGATACAGCTGAAGGATTCAGCCACTGATCATGGAATGATGCAGGGAGCACATTCGTAGCAGGATAGCTGCAAGTAAGACCTCAGGGCGCGACGAAAGTCGCGCCCGTTCTTTTTTCCGCGCCAAATAGATTTTTGCATTTACTTTTTTGTGTTTAAAAAATAGTCCCAAAAAACAAGGGGGTTAGTGAGAGACAACATCTTGTGTCACTAACAGGCACTTCCAGTAAGCGCTTACTCTTCTTGAATGGGATATGCTGGCATGTACACGTCTTGTAAGCGCATTCCCCGCATTGTGGCATAGCCCTGATAGCAATCGATGCCATTCACAGAAAACTCAAAATAATAGCGAGTTTGTATGTTAAGCGGGCCCTTTGGCCAGCCAAAACGATGGCTTCCTCGGGCAATGGAGATCAGCTGCACCTCTATTTGCTGGCACCGACGCTGAATAAATTGTTTTGCCAACTCACTTTGACGGCGCTGCTGCCAGAATAAACTGGCAGCAATAGCAATCACAATTATCCAGATTAAATCTGCGATCATGAAGAAGCCTTAACACGTTGCTGTAACTGCTGAACTGCGCTCATTAGTGCCTCTGATGCGCTGCCATGAAGCAAAGACAACACGTGCGGACGAAGCGTTGGGATCATCACCAGATCAGCGACCATTTGTTGGAAGAAAGCGTGGTCGTCTTGCTCGGCAACGGCGATAAGAAAAACGTCTAAAAGAAGTTCATCAGTGAGTGATTGCCAGCAGCGACCCGCTATCGCAATCAACATTTCGCGGTGTCTAAGAGCCGGAATCGCTAATAACTTCTCAAGCAGTGCACTTCTTGTTTCAGCGGGTGCGCCAGCTAAGGCTCGAACGTGAGCCGCCAGTAAAAACAGATCGGCTTCTTCTGCGCCCAACATTTCATTGATGCACTCTTCGATTCGCGACGCTAGTGCGTTCGGGATCTCACAGTGTTCTAAACACCCCAGCAATGCGTATTTGGGCGTGGTCGGCATGCTGCTAATGGCTTTGCGAATTCTCGTTGCATTGTTATGGCGATCCATTCTTGCACAAAGATCGGCTAGACCTTGTAGGCCAACACCTTGCCATTTATCCCAACCTAGCTCGCCGGACGTGTAATGCTGCGCATGGTCGTAATATTGACTGGCAGGTTGTTGCAACCGATCAGTCAGAAATGCATGGAACATGGCTTTTTTGTCATCTTGTGGCTTAAACGTGTATGGATTAGCCGCCAGTTTTTCTTGCTCTTCTTCTGTAGGATTTTTGTCGAGACGCGATCCCATCGCTGAAGCAACGTATTGGATGAAATCACCAAGTGCCGCTTGCTTAAGCAGCCCTCGCTCATCGAGTGGCATCTTCAAAAACCAAACCCAAGGGGCTTGATTAGGTTGCCAGAAGGCGATGCCCATTTGCGCGTGTTGTTGGGCGGGGTAGGGATAAGCCACTCGGTTTTCTTCGATGGCGATAAAATCCTTTTTGCTAATTTCAGCGACACGTCGGCTTAGATCGAAAGCGACAAATTCACAATTCGCCTGAGTAAAAATGGTGTGGAGAGAAAGCGTATTTTCCATGATAACTTCTAAATTTGCTTGCCGTCGTTGGCGGAGAGCGAAAGGCGAACAGTATACCAACCATCCCAATGAAACGGGGCTGGAAAGGTAACAGGCATTTTCACTGCGTGTTATGAATAATGATATGCTAGCGCCATATTGAAATTTCAACCCATGCAGCTAAAGAAGAGAACAATTCTATGAGCAAACACCAAGAAGTTGGGGAGCTACTCGCACAGTTGCAGCAAGCGCTTGAGCACCATGGGCATTGGCAAGAAACGTCGCCTTCACCTGAAGCTTTAGGGAGCAAAGAACCTTTTGCTATTGATACCCTGACATGTACGGAATGGTTGCAATGGATCTTCATCCCAAAAATGTGGTTCCTAACGGCGCATATGCACCCGCTTCCGGTTTCGTTTTCCATTTCGCCTTATGTGGAAGAGGCGCTTCAAGGTGTTAAAGGGCACGCTGACATTACGCGAGTATCTCAAGACATTGATACCCTTTTTCAAACTCCTTCTCAGTGATACCTAAGTAAGATGCAAACCGAATTAGAAATACTATATCGCGATGAATGGCTGATTGCCGTTAATAAGCCGTCTGGCATGCTGGTACATCGCTCTTGGTTAGACAAGGGAGAAACCCGTTTTGTGATGCAAACGCTGCGTGACCAAATTGGGCAGCATGTGTATCCATTGCATCGTTTGGATCGTCCAACGTCCGGTGTTTTGCTGTTTGCTTTGTCTTCTGAGATGGCATCACAAATGATGCCTAAATTTGCAGGGCGAGACATTCACAAAACCTATCATGCGATTGTAAGAGGGTGGATCAAGGAAGGTGCGACGCTCGATTATCCCTTAAAGGAAGAACTGGATAAAATTGCTGACAAGAAAGCCACCAAAGAGCCAGAAGCCAAAGAAGCCATTACGGAATATGAACCGCTCGCGTATGCGGAGCTACCGATCCCGATGGGACGTTATCAAAGTTGTCGATACACGTTGGTGGAGATGAAACCGCATACGGGTAGAAAGCACCAATTACGTCGGCATATGCACCATCTGAGCCACCATATTGTTGGGGATGTGAATCATGGTGATGGTAGACATAACCGATTATTTCGCGACGAATTTGAGTGTCATCAACTCCTTCTTCATGCATCACGCACGCAGTTTTCTCATCCTGTCACGGGAGAGGCGATCTTGATAGAAGCACAGGTCGATGCGGTTTGGCGACGAGTATTGGAAGGGCTGGGTTGGGACAGAGAGCTCTAAGGGCATAAAGCAGGACCTAGGATCCTAGGTCCTTTATTTTTATAACTTTTCTAGATCTGATTCGATCTCAGCGATCTTGCTGGCAACGACTTTCTCTAAGTGACGAAGATCTCGCAGGATTTTTTTCTTGGTATCCTGTTCGCCTTGCTCTTTTCTTACGATCTTATCGAGTTCATCAACAACGAGAGAAAGGCTACGGTTAATTTCTGTGACTTCGCGGAAGCGGCCACTTCCACTGTCGACCACGACGTTTTTACGTTGACGTGGGTATTTGAATTTCACACTTTTGGCGAACAGTTCGCCTTTTGCTTTGTGAAAGTAAATCTTCAGTGTGTCAGAGTTTGCCTCTTGACGAAGGGTATAGCGCTCTATGTTTTCTGGATGTTCAATACCGATATTCTGTAGATTCTGATACATAACTGCCTCTTTGCATACACACTGAATATGAGTTTATCTTTTCACTAGGTTCACTTTAGCAGCACCTTTAAAGCACACCCAATAGCACGACTGATCAATGTCTGAGACTTGTGGTTGAGATCGCCTAAAATGCTGAATGTGAGAGTAAATCCAGTTTCTTTCACCGCTAACTCGCGTCATTAATCGCATCAAACAATGCTTCTCGCAATGCTTGCTGCGCGTCTTCAGTCAGTGATTGTCTCTCACCATCTGTGACAATAAAAAAGTCTTCTGCTCGTTCACCAATGGTTGTGATTTTTGCCGCCTGTAACGAGACGTTTTGACGAGCAAGTACAGCGCCAACACGCGCCAGAAGCCCCGGTGTATCAAGGGCAACGAGTTCTAGTAAGGTGCGCCTGCCAGTTCGCGTTGGTAAAAACGTGACTTGGGTTTTTACATTGAAAGCCATGAGCTTTCGTGGTGCGCGACGCACTGGGATCGTAATGGCACCGTCTTGCATTAATGCGTTTGTGACGCCCTCACGGATTTTTTCATGCCGATCCAAGGAAATTGCATCGTTGTTGGCATCAAGTACCATAAAGGTATCTAGCGCAAAACCATCTTTACTGGTCATGATTTGTGCGTCTTGAACACTGAGGTTTTTCTTGTCCAAGGAAGCAACAACGCGGGCAAACAGGCTTGCCTTGTCTTGGCTGTAGACAAATATTTCTGTTCCACCACGGGTCGCATTCTTGCTAACTAGTACTAAAGGTTCATCGGTACCGTGATTCAATATGTGCTCGCTATGCCATGCGATTTGTTTGTGTGTGTGGCGCAAGAAATAATCCGCTTTGAATCGCTGCCAAAGCAGTTCAATATCACGTGGAGTATGACCATGTTTACGTAGCAACGCTGAAGCAAGGTGTTGATTGTGGCGGATACGTTCACGCATGTCCGGTGGGTTTTCAAGTCCACGACGAAGCGCTTTTTGCGTTGAGTAGTATAGCTCTGCAAGCAGTGTGCGTTTCCAACTGTTCCACAATTCTGGGTTGGTGGCGTTGATGTCGGCGACGGTTAAGCAGATGAGGTAATCGAGTCGCTCTTCGTCTCGTACCTTCTGTGCAAATTCAGTAATAACTTCTGGATCGTAGATGTCGCGACGTTGTGCGGTGACTGACATAAGCAGGTGATTGCCGACTAACCAGCTGACCAAGTTGGCCTCTGGACGCGAAAAATCATGCTCAATACAAAATGCGTAGGCCTCTTCGGCCCCAATGACAGAATGATCACCACCGCGTCCCTTACCAATATCGTGGAACATTGCGGCGAGCAGAAGGAGTTCTGGCTTGGCGAGGCGAGGGTAAACATCACAACAAATCGGGTGCTTATCGCGATTCTCTTCTTGAGAGTAGCTGTTGATGTGTTTTAAGAGGCGTATGGTGTGCTCATCAACCGTATATGCGTGGAAAAGATCAAACTGCATTTGACCAACAATTTGACTCCATTGCGGCAAATAGGCTGATAACACACCGTGCTTGTGCATGAGCGAAAAGGCTTTGTGCAGTGCATTGGGGTGGCGCGTCAGGTCAATGAACTTTTCTTTGGCTTCGGGAACATCACACAAAAAGCGATTAAGGCGACGACGCGCTGTACGTAATTGACGAAGCGTGGGGGCTGAGATGGACTCTATCGATTTGTCGTTGGCAATGTGCAAAAACATATCAATGATGGTTTCAGGCCTTGCTTGGAAGAGGGCTGGCTTACGCGCTTCAATCTGTCTGCCTCGTCGCTGAAAGTCATCACTGAGTACTTCTATTTTTTTGCTGTTAGGTTCATCCTGTATGGCGATTTCGAACAAACGGATGAGCATTTTGTTTAGTTCCGAGACGCGCCCCAGCGTTCGGTAGAAATCTTTCATCATTAGCTCAATGCCACGATTACCATCACCTTTATAACTGAGGGTTTCCGCAACAGAGGGTTGGTGTGAAAACGTTAGGCGATTGTCGTAACGGCGAAGCTCAAGGTGCAGGGCAAATCGAATGCGCCACAGCATGGTTTGGCATTCATCCAGTTCGCGAAATTCAGCGTCCGTTAAGAAACCATATTTGCTCATCTCGCGCAGGCTTGTCGCGCCAAAGTGACGGCGAGCTATCCAACTGAGTGTATGGATGTCGCGAAGTCCACCAGGACTTGATTTAATATCGGGTTCTAAGTTGTAAGCGGTATCGTGATAACGAGCGTGACGCTCTTTCTGCTCTTTAACTTTTGCATCAAAAAACTTGGCGCTTGGCCAAAATTGCTCAGAATGTATTTGCGTTTTTAGCTCATGATAAATACGTTCGCCACCGCACAACAGTCGCGCTTCTTGTAAGTTAGTGGCAACTGTCAGGTCGTCTAAACCTACGTCGATGCATTCTTTCAGTGTTCGCACAGCATGCCCCACTTCGAGCTTGAGATCCCAAAGTAAAGTGACAAATTCACTGATGCGCCTCTGATAATCTTTATCAATACCCCCTTCACTGAGTATCAATAAATCAATGTCTGATAGCGGGTGCAGTTCTCTGCGACCGTATCCACCTACGGCGACAAGCGCAAGGTTAGGATGTCGATGAAAGTTGAAGTGTTGCCACAGCCGAGCGAGGAGGTCGTCAAAATAATCTGAGCGTTGATAGACCAGATCATTCACCGATACGTTGTTCAAAAACGCGGTTTTTTGGCTTTCACCAAAAAGCACCAGCTGGTTTTTAAGTTCAACTAGGTTGAGTTGCTCATCAGTAAGCTCGGTTGGGGCGCACAAAACGTCGTTCATTTTCTTCCTTGAATCTTGCCAAAATAAAAAGTCGGCACGAAGGCCGACTTTTTTAAAATTTACGCATTATTTAGTATTCGAGGCAGCTTTTCATCGCTGCGCAGAGTCAAGATTTCACATCCAGTCTCTGTCACTAAAATGGTGTGCTCCCATTGTGCCGATTTTTTCTTATCAGCGGTGTAAACCGTCCAGCCATCATTGTCGTCCAATTCAGTGTTGAATTTTCCGGCGTTAATCATAGGCTCGATGGTGAAACACATACCTGCTTTGATTTGTGTGCGGTCACTGTTTTTGTAGTGCACCACTTGCGGCTCTTCATGAAACTCTGCGCCAATGCCATGGCCACAGTAATCTTTCACGATTGAGTATCGCTTCGGGCGATTTTTGATGAATTTTTGGATCTCTGTACCCAGATCACCAATACGAGCACCTGGTTTTACTTTTTTAAGCGCTTGGTAAAGGCTTTCCTGAGCGACATGACAAAGTGCTTTGTCTTCGGCAGAAACGTCACCAACAAGGAACATTTTTGACGTGTCACCATGGTAACCATCTTTGATCACTGTGATATCAATATTGATGATGTCGCCATCTTTCAGTACATCGCCTTCGCTTGGAATGCCGTGACAAACAACGTGATTGATTGACGTACAAATTGACTTAGGAAAGCCGTGATAATTGAGCGGCGCAGGGATCGCGCTTTGCGTTTCAGTGATGTATTTGTGGCAAATGTCATCCAACTCTTTCGTTGAAACGCCGACTTGTACATGCGGCTCGATCATCTCTAGCACGTCAGCAGCAAGGCGACCAGCCTCGCGCATTTTTTCGATTTCTTCAGCTGATTTTATCGTGGCGCTCATTGCTTTCTCTCAGTTGGCTCCCTTCTAAAACACGAGGGAGGAATGGAATGCTATCGCTACATATTATCAATCGCATCGCCTTGTGGAAACCTTACTCTCAAGCAGAGGTGCTTTTTTATGCTGGATTATAGGGTGCTTTTCATGGTATAAAGCGCGCCGAAATACGCCATCTTGGTTAATCTGAATTTCAGGTTCTATGCTGGTGGTTTCACTAAATACAATTTAACTAACTCACACACATATCGACACATGCTCCGGGGTGCCCTTTACGGGTCGGATGTATGGGATATGTGGAGGCCTAACCCCGAGAGGAATTATAATGGCTACTGTTTCAATGCGCGACATGCTTAAAGCTGGTGTTCACTTTGGTCACCAAACCCGTTACTGGAACCCTAAGATGAAGCCATTCATCTTTGGTGCACGTAACAAGGTTCATATCATTAACCTAGAAAAAACTGTACCAATGTTCAACAAAGTACTTGGCGAACTGACTAAAGTTGGTGAGCGTAAAGGTAAAGTACTTTTCGTTGGTACTAAGCGTGCCGCTAGCGAATCTGTTAAAGCAGCAGCTGAAAGCTGTGATCAGTACTACGTGAACAACCGTTGGTTGGGCGGTATGCTGACTAACTGGAAAACTGTTCGCCAGTCAATCAAACGTCTTAAAGAGCTAGAAGTACAATCTACTGATGGTACTTTCGAGAAGCTGACTAAGAAAGAAGCTCTGATGCGCACCCGTGAGATGGAAAAACTTGAAAAATCTCTGGGCGGTATCAAGAACATGGCTGGTCTTCCAGACGCTCTGTTCGTAATCGATGCTGATCACGAGCACATTGCTATTAAAGAAGCAAACAACCTGGGTATTCCAGTGTACGCGGTAGTTGATACCAACTCTGACCCAGATGGCGTTGATTTCGTTATCCCAGGTAACGACGATGCAATCCGCGCAGTTCAACTGTACCTGAACGCTGCTGCACAGTCTTACACTGAAGGCCGTAGCCAGGACATCGTAGCTCAAGCTGAAGACGAGCTAGTTGAAGTCGCTGAGTAATACAATTGCTCCTTGTGAGCGTTCTTAGCCATCAGGCTGTCATGAACGGCACTGTAAGCTAAGTAGGTTAGCAGGGGCCCATATTAGGCCCCTGATTTTTACCCAAAAGTTTCGAATCGAGGAATGAACAATGGCAACTGTTACCGCTGCCCTGGTTAAAGAACTGCGTGAGCGTACTGGCGCAGGTATGATGGAATGTAAAAAGGCGCTTGTAGAAGCAAACGCTGACATCGAACTAGCAATCGAAAACATGCGCAAAAGTGGCGCTGCGAAAGCTGCTAAGAAAGCAGGTAACATCGCAGCCGAAGGCGCTATCATCATCAAAGATGCTGATGGTGTTGCAGTATTGGTTGAAGTTAACTGCCAAACTGACTTCGTTGCTAAAGATGGTAACTTCTCTGCATTCGCTAACGAAGTTGCTGAAGCAGCCCTAGCGTCTAAAGCGACTGTTGAAGAACTGCAAGCGCAATTCGAAGAAGCACGTATCGCTCTAGTGACTAAGATCGGTGAGAACATCTCTATCCGTCGTGTTCAATACGTTCAAGGCGCATCTATTGCTTCTTACCGTCACGGCGAGCGCATTGGTGTTGTTGTTGCTGGTGAAGGCGACGCAGAAGTTCTTAAGCACGTAGCTATGCACGTTGCTGCTTCTAAGCCAGAATTCGTTACTCCAGAAGACGTACCAGCTGACGTTGTTGCTAAAGAGCAACAAATCCAAGTTGAAATCGCGATGAACGAAGGCAAGCCTCAAGAAATCGCTGAGAAAATGGTTGTTGGCCGCATGAAGAAATTCACCGGCGAAGTTTCTCTAACTGGTCAACCATTCATCATGGAACCTAAGAAATCTGTTGGCGAATTCTTGAAAGAGAAAGGCGCGTCAGTTTCTAGCTTTGTTCGCCTAGAAGTAGGTGAAGGTATCGAAAAAGCTTCTGGCATGAGCTTCGCTGAAGAAGTTGCTGCTGCTCAGAAAGGTTAATCCTTTCTAGAGAACCCAAAAGACCGCAGAATCCTGCGGTCTTTTTACAATCCCATCCGTATAAGTAAGTGCCTAAAGGTCGTGAGCATGACTACAAACCCAAAACCAGCTTATCAACGAATTTTGCTTAAATTGAGCGGCGAAGCGCTGCAAGGAAAAGAAGGCTTCGGTATTGACCCAGCCGTTCTGGACCGCATGGCGCAAGAAATTAAAGAACTTGTTGAGCTTGGCGTACAAGTTGGCTTGGTTATCGGCGGTGGTAACCTATTCCGTGGTGCAGGTCTTGCAGAAGCGGGTATGAACAGGGTTGTGGGCGACCACATGGGTATGCTAGCAACCGTGATGAACGGTCTGGCAATGCGTGATGCGTTGCACCGTGCCTATGTGAACGCGAGGGTAATGTCTGCAATCCCTTTGCAGGGCGTGTGTGACAGCTACAACTGGGCTGAAGCCATTAGCCAGCTTCGCAATGGTCGCGTGGTGATTTTCTCTGCAGGTACCGGTAACCCATTCTTCACCACTGACTCAGCTGCGTGTCTACGCGGTATTGAAATCGAGTCAGACATCGTGATTAAAGCTACAAAGGTTGATGGTGTGTTCACTGATGACCCAGCGAAAAACCCTGATGCGGAGCTTTACAGCCACCTGACTTACCAAGACGTGCTGGAAAAAGAACTGAAAGTGATGGACTTAGCTGCCTTTACTTTGGCACGTGATCACAAGATGCCGATGCGTGTATTTAACATGAATAAGCCAGGTGCTTTGCGCCGAGTTGTGATGGGTGAGCAAGAAGGCACACTAATTAATAACGGTTAATCTAATTTAATGGCATAATCCGTGAATTAGAAAAAGAATTTTCAAGGATACTCTCGTGATCAATGAAATTAACGCAGATGCGAAAGAACGCATGCAGAAAAGCGTTGAAGCGCTGAAGAATACTCTGTCTAAAATCCGTACAGGTCGTGCACACCCTGCACTTCTCGATGGTCTGTCTGTCGAATACTACGGTGCACCGACCCCTCTGAAGCAACTAGCTTCTATCGTTGCTGAAGACTCACGCACACTTGCTATCACTGTTTTCGATCGTTCAATATCGCAAGCTGTTGAAAAAGCAATCATGAGCTCAAGTTTGGGCTTGAACCCAATGTCTGCAGGTGCAGTCATTCGCGTTCCACTACCACCATTAACTGAAGAGCGTCGTCGCGACCTCGTTAAGATCGTTCGTGGTGAAGCTGAAGGCGGTCGCGTTGCAGTACGTAATATTCGTCGTGATGCGAACAGTGATTTGAAAGGTCTTCTAAAAGAGAAAGACATTTCTGAAGATGATGAGCGTCGTGGTCAAGACGACATTCAAAAGCTGACAGACGCAGCAGTAAAAGATATTGACGCGATTCTTGAAGCGAAAGAAAAAGAGTTGATGGAAGTCTAATTCCGGCTACACTCTGATTCCATTGCCAAAGCGCTGTGCTAGCAGTACAGCGCTTTTTATTTGCGAAGGATAATGATGAGCTCCCAATCCTCCTGTCTAGAGATAGATCCTAGCCTGCTTCCAAAACACATTGCCGTCATTATGGACGGAAATGGCCGTTGGGCAAAAGCGCGCGGTAAAGCCCGAATGTTTGGGCATAAGGCCGGTGTTGATGCAGTTCGAAAAACGGTTTCTACTGCCAATCGCCTAGGTATACAAGTACTAACCCTGTTTGCGTTCAGCAGTGAAAACTGGCGTCGTCCTGAAGAAGAAGTCAGCCTATTGATGGAGCTTTTTGTCACGGTTTTAGGACGTGAAGTAAAACGCCTTCACAAAAATGGTGTACGGCTCAAGGTAATCGGCGATAAGTCGCGATTTAGTCAGTCGTTACAAGATAAGATTGCATCGGCAGAAGCGATGACTGCGAACAACCGCGGACTCACTTTGAACGTGGCCGCTAACTACGGCGGACAATGGGATATATTACAAGCAGTTCAAAAATTGGCGGGTCAAGTTGAGCGGGGAGAGATTCCACCGCAACAGTTGACCGAAGCCGATATTCAAGCACATCTAACAACAGCGTTTATGCCTGATGTTGATTTGATGATTCGAACCAGTGGAGAGTGCCGCATCAGTAACTTTATGTTGTGGCAGGCAGCTTATGCAGAGCTGTATTTTACTGAACAGTTTTGGCCCGACTTCGATGAGACTAGTCTTACCGAAGCCATCGCTTGGTTTATCAACCGTGAGCGCCGTTTTGGCTGCACCGGTGAACAAATTAAGGCCATGTTACAAGTAGAAAAATAGAGGGTTTCGTTTGCTGAAACAACGTGTCTTAACGGCTTCTGTGTTAGCGCCATTAGTTATCGCAGGTATCTTCTTTTTGCCGTTCCAACTTTTTATCATTGCCGTGGCTGGTGTTACCCTGCTTGGTCAATGGGAATGGACTAAATTTGTCGCAACGTCTTCTCGTCTGGGGGCTTTTTTCGTGCCCGCAGCGGTGCTTCTTAGCTCGGCGTTTTTATTGCCACTGTCAGAATTAGGAATGAATTTATCCACCTTCAATGCAGGCGCGATTGCGTTAATCGGTGCACTGTGGTGGTTAGTGGCAACCGGTATGGTTTTGAAGTACCCCAAAGCAACAGGGTGGTGGGCTAACAGTGTACCGTTACAACAGGTTTTTGGCGTATTAACGCTGATCCCCTTTCTGTGGAGTGTACTGTTACTTCGTGCTTATCACTATGAGCTTGACCCTTTTCTCGGTGCCAAATTGGTATTGACCGTTTGTCTGCTCGTTTGGGCGGCGGATACGGGGGCATATTTTTCAGGTAAGCGCTTTGGAAAACGTAAAATGGCACCCTCTGTTAGCCCGAATAAAACCGTTGAGGGTCTTATTGGTGGTTTGATAGCCTCGGTTGCCGTCACTCTTGTTGCGGCGAACTACTTTTCGATTCCATTTTCTTCACTTCCTATGCTTGGCGTCGTCGCCTTGGTGACATCATTTGCCTCCGTACTAGGTGATCTTGCTGAAAGCATGTTTAAACGAGTGGCTGGCGTGAAAGACAGTGGCAGTATTCTCCCCGGTCACGGTGGAATACTGGATAGAATCGACAGCCTAACCGCTGCCTTTCCTGTTTTCACTGTATTGTATTTCTGGTTGGCTTAAATCATTCACCGGCTCTCAGCCGGTGAATCGCCTTTCTACCAGACGAAACAATGATTAGAGTTTTCTATGCGTAATTTAACGATTCTTGGTGCAACTGGTTCAATTGGAACGAGCACGCTCGCCGTAGTTGAAAAAAATCCTTCTGCGTACCGTGTGTTTGCGCTTTCCGCGAATGCCAATGTCAACGAAATGCTTCTACTATGTTTGAAGTGGAGCCCTAAGTTTGCGGCAATGGCAGATGAGAGCGCAGCAAAGTCTTTGCGCTTGGCGTTAGTGAATCAAGGGTCGAAAACAGAAGTATTAAGCGGCATCGAAGGTTTATGTGCGATTGCTGCGCATGACGAGGTCGATACCGTGATGGCTGCCGTTGTTGGCGCAGCAGGCTTGATGCCTACCATGGCGGCCGTTAAAGCGGGTAAGCGTATTTTACTTGCGAACAAAGAAGCCTTGGTCATGTCAGGTCAGTTTTTCATTGACGCAGTGCATCAGTATGGTGCGGAACTACTGCCAGTCGACAGTGAACACAATGCGATTTTTCAGTGTCTTCCTTCTTCCATTCAAGCGAAACCAGGTATTTGCGATTTGGCGTCTGAAGGTGTCAGTAAGATTTTGCTGACAGGCTCAGGTGGCCCATTCCGTTACACCGATATTGATGTTTTGGCGTCGGTTACCCCAGCACAAGCAATTGCTCATCCTAATTGGTCGATGGGACCCAAAATCTCAGTAGATTCCGCCACTATGATGAATAAAGGGCTGGAGTATATTGAAGCGCGTTGGCTGTTTAATGCTAAACGAGAACAGCTTGATGTGATTATTCATCCGCAGTCGGTGATTCATTCTATGGTCCAGTATCGCGATGGTTCTGTATTGGCACAGATGGGTCATCCAGATATGTGTACGCCGATAGCGTATGCTATGGCCTACCCTAATCGAATTGATGCAGGTGTGAAGCCGCTCGACTTTAGTGAAGTCGGGGAGTTTACCTTTTTGAAACCCGATTTTGATCGTTACCCTTGCCTGAAACTTGCCATTGAGGCGTGTTACGTTGGCCAAGCCGCCACCACCTCACTAAATGCGGCGAACGAAGTAGCAGTCGAAGCATTTCTAGGTGGCAAGATTGGATTTATGCAGATTGCCGAGATTAATGATGCTGTGCTACAACGTGCTGAGCTGGTGGAGCCATCAAGCATGGAATGTTTACTTGAAATTGATACTAAGGCGCGTGAAATGGCACAAGACTGTATGACGGGGTTCACTCGATGAGCGGTATTCTTTGGAATTTACTCTTTTTCATCGTTGCGCTCGGTATCTTGGTTGCTGTGCATGAGTACGGGCACTTTTGGGTCGCTCGCCGATGTGGCGTGAAAGTGGAACGTTTCTCTATCGGCTTTGGTAAGGCGATTTGGCAACGAGTCGGCAAAGATGGCACTGAATACACCATAGCAATGATACCGCTTGGCGGTTATGTCAAAATGCTCGATGAGCGTGTTGACGATGTGCCACCCGAACAAAAAGACATGGCATTTAATAATCGCCCATTGTGGCAACGCAGTGCTATCGTGGCTGCGGGGCCTTTTGCTAATTTCATATTTGCCATCGTGGCCTATTGGCTGGTCATGGTCATGGGCGTACCTGCAATAAAGCCTGTGATTGGTGAGGTAGCTCCCCAATCTATTGCTGCGCAGGCCGGATTAGAGAGCGGCATGGAACTTACTGCCGTATCTGGTATCCAAACGCCTGATTGGGAGTCTGTTAACTTACAGCTCATTTCGCACATTGGTGATGACGAAATGACGTTGTCGGTGATGCCAAATGCGAGCGCAGGTTACACTGTCGATAAATCGCTGGATTTGGCGACTTGGTCTTATGACCCAGAGTCTCAATCAGCGTTGCGTACATTAGGATTAACGCCTTATTCACCAGAGATCACCAACGTGATCGCACAGGTTGTAGAAGGAAGTGCTGCAGAGCATGCGGGGTTACAAGTTGGTGACAAACTCGTCTCTGTTGATGGTGAGCCTGTTGATGATTGGAATGTGGTCGTCAATGTTGTCCGAGCTCATCCAGATTTAGTACTGCCTATTGCGATTAACCGAGATGGACGCGATATGATGCTTTCACTTACTCCGAATAGTCGCGAGCAAGGGGATAAGCAAGTTGGTTACGCAGGTTTCGCCCCACAAGTTGGAGAGTGGCCTGAAACGTACCGTCTTACATTGCAGTATGGCCCATTGGAAGCCATTCCTGCCGCCATGGATAAAACGTGGCAGGTGGTGGTGCTGACTGCACAAATGATCAAAAAGTTATTCACGGGCGATGTGGCAGTGAAAAACTTGAGTGGCCCTATTTCAATCGCCAAAGGTGCAGGGATGACCGCAGACTTCGGTCTGGTATATTTTCTCGGTTTTCTCGCGCTGATTAGCGTGAATTTAGGCATTATAAATCTGTTACCGTTACCGGTTCTTGATGGCGGACACCTGTTGTTTTTTGGTGTCGAAGCCATAACACGCCGCCCCGTTTCTGAACGTGTGCAGGATATGGGATATCGGGTTGGTTCAGCCATTATCGTAGTACTGATGGCCGTGGCGTTATTTAACGATTTTGCCCGACTATAAATCAGCGTTTAGCAAGGACACTCAGAGCAGCAATGGCGATGAAAAAACTTTTACTGGCCTCTCTTCTTCTTTCTAGTTCTGTTACGGCCGATGAGTTCGTAGTAGAAGACATTCGATTTGAGGGGCTCCAGCGAGTCAGTCTCGGTGCGGCGTTGCTTTCGATGCCCGTGCGAGTTGGCGACAATATCGATGAAGGCGATGTATCAGGGATCATAAAATCCTTATTTTCGTCAGGGAACTTTGAAAACGTTCGAGTCTTCAGGGATGGCGATGACCTTTTAGTGAAGGTGATTGAGCGACCAACTGTCGCGAGTATTTCGTTTTCAGGAAACTCAGCGATCGAAGATGAACAGCTTTCGGAGAATCTCTCCGCATCAGGCTTACGGGTTGGTGAGGCGCTTGATCGCACCACGCTTTCAAATATTGAAAAGGGACTTGAAGACTTCTACTACAGCGTGGGTAAGTATAACGCGTTGGTCAACGCTGTTATCACTCCACTTCCGCGTAATCGTGCTGACGTCAAGTTTGTCTTCACTGAAGGGGTGTCTGCCACTATTCAGCAGATAAACTTCATTGGCAACACAGTGTTTAGCGACGAAGAGCTTAAAAATAATTTTAAGTTGCGTGCGGACGTGCCTTGGTGGAACTTTCTCGCCAATGAACAGTATCAAAAACAAGTGTTAGCTGGAGATTTAGAAAGCCTACGCTCGTTTTACCTCAACCGTGGCTATTTGAAATTCCGCGTTGATGCGACAAACGTCTCTATTTCGCCTGATAAAAAGGGCGTGTATATCACTCTTAACATCGACGAAGGTCAGCCTTACACAGTGTCTGACGTCAATGTCCGTGGTGGGAAGGACAGCTCAGCATTTGCATCACTCGTCCCGTTTGAAGACGGAGAAGTCTACAGCGGTGAAAAAGTGACGCGTTTGGAAGATGAGATTAAGCGTGCACTAGGCGAGCAAGGTTATGCCTACCCTCAAGTCGCCACCATTCCTGAATTTAATGACGATGCTAATACCGTTGCATTAAACGTGAATGTCGATCCGGGCAAGCGTGTTTATGTTCGCAACATCAAGTTTTCTGGTAATCAGATCACTCGTGATGAGGTGCTACGCCGAGAAATGCGTCAGATGGAAGGCTCGTGGCTAAATGCGAAGTCGGTTGAAACCAGTAAAGAGCGTCTTAACCGTCTAGGTTTTTTCGAAACCGTTGATGTTCGCACAACCCGTGTTCCTGGTACGGATGATCAGGTCGATGTAGAGTATTTCGTCAAAGAGACCAACTCGGGCAGTGTTAACTTTGGTATTGGTTACGGTACTGAATCAGGCATTAGCTTCCAAGCGGGTTTACAGCAAGATAACTTCGCAGGTTCCGGTAATCGTTTTGGTATCAATGCCATGATTAACGATTATCAAAAAAACCTGACACTGGATTATCGCGACCCTTATTGGACACTTGATGGGATCAGTTTGGGCGGTAAGATCTTCTATAACGAGTTTGAAGCATCAGACGCAAACATTGTCGATTATACCGACAAAAGTTACGGAACTAGCCTCACGTGGGGTTTCCCATTTGATGAGCTGAACTACTTCGACTTCTCGATTGGCTACACCCATCGCCAAATTGAAAATCTGGGTGGTTATTATCAAATCCAGAAATTCCTCGACTCGATGGGAGATAATGTGACTGATGACAGCGGACTCGAAGTCGATGACTTTGATTGGTCTGTTAGCTGGAGTCGCAATAACCTCAACCGAGGTTTCTTCCCAACTGCCGGTAATTATCAAAGAGCATCTTTCCGCATGACGGTACCGGGGTCTGATGCCCAGTACTTCAAAGCACAATACGATGTAAGACAGTATGTGCCTTTGACAGAGTCACACAGCTTCTCGCTGCTCATGCGTGGCCGCCTGGGTTACGGTAATGGCTATGGTAAGAACGATGAGAACGAGTACTTGCTACCGTTTTATGAAAACTTTTATGCAGGTGGTTACTCAACACTGCGTGGTTTCCGTTCGAACACTGCTGGTCCTAAAGCGGTATACGACCAAGGTGCTGGCAATAATCCAGCGTTGGTTGGTAGTAACGACTCTGTGGGTGGTAATGCCATTGCATTGGCAAGTGTCGAGTTAATTGTGCCAACGCCGTTTGTATCCATTGAAATGAAAAACTCGATTCGAACGAGTGTGTTTGTTGATGCAGCATCGGTATGGGATACCGAGTATGACTTAGATAACGCTCGTGTTATCAGTGGGCAAGAATACATTTACGATTATAGCGATCCAAGCAACTATCGTGCGTCTTATGGCGCAGCGATTCAATGGCGCTCTCCAATGGGGCCATTGGTATTCTCATTGTCAAAGCCTATCAAGAGCTATGAGGGTGACGATGAGGAGTTCTTTACCTTTACAATTGGCCAAACGTTCTGATTTTCAATATTAGGAGAATAGATTGAAACCTACTATCAAAGCGGCAGGCCTGTGCCTAGCCATGTTCAGTGCTTCCGTGTTTGCGTCTGCAGCTGAGGCGGCTCAAAAAGTTGGCTACGTTGCGACAGGTCCTGTGCTGGCGCAAATGGCAAAGCAAAGTAACGTGAGCGAGAATCTGCGCAAAGAATTTAAAGATCGCATCGCTGAAGTGGAGCGTTTGGAAAGCAAATTGCAAAAAGGTGTTGAAAAACTGAAGCGTAATGGCGAGCTGATGAGTGATAGCGAACGCACTAAGCTTCAACGCCAACTACAATCTTATGATGCAGACTACAAACTTAAAGTCGGCAATCTTAAAGAAGATGAGCGTAAACGTAGCGCTGAAGAACAACGCAAATTGGTAGAAAAACTGCAAAAGGCCATCGCACGTCTTGCGGAAAAAGAAGGCTATGACATGGTGCTAGATCGCCAAGCCGTTTTGTATGCAAGCCCGAAAGATGACCTGTCAGAGAAAGTACTGAAAGCAGTCAAATAAGTAAGGTAAAAAATGGCTTCAATTACGCTCGCTGAATTAGCGGAAAAACTGGGTGCTGAATTGCATGGTGACGGAACTGTTGCCATCTCTTCAATAGCGGGTATGGATAAGGCCGCTGATGGGCAGATTACATTTTTGTCCAGCAGCAAGTACCGTAAGCACCTTGCACAATGTCAAGCCAGCGCGGTGATGGTCAAGGAAGCCGACCTCGCATACTGCAGTGGCAATGCGCTTGTGGTTAAAGACCCGTATTTAGGTTACGCACTGACCGCTCAACTGTTGGACTCGACGCCACGTTGCGCGACAGATATTGCACCAAGTGCTTATGTTTCGCCCTTGGCAACTCTCGGAGAGGGAGTGTCGATTGGTCACAATGCTGTGATTGAAGATGGGGCGGAGCTCGGCGCCAACGTTCAGATAGGTGCTGGTTGTTTTGTCGGGAAAAACGCAAAACTGGGCGCGAATACCAAGCTTTGGGCAAACGTGAGTGTCTATCATGGTGTTCAAATTGGTGCGTCTTGCTTAGTGCAGTCAGGCACTGTAATCGGTTCTGATGGGTTTGGTTATGCGAATGACAAAGGTCGTTGGATTAAGATCCCTCAAGTGGGAACCGTACTGATCGGAGATCGTGTTGAGATTGGCGCGTGTACGACGATTGACCGTGGTGCCCTTGATGACACTGTGATTAGTGATGGTGTGATCATCGACAATCTTTGTCAGATCGCGCATAATGTCGAGATCGGCGAAAATACCGCCATTGCTGGAGCAACGGTGATTGCGGGTAGTACTAAGATTGGCAAACACTGCGTGTTTGGTGGTGCCTGTGTAGTCAATGGGCACATTGAAATTGCTGATGGCACCACGATCACTGGTATGGGTATGGTGATGAGACCTATCACTGAGCCTGGTATGTATTCTTCGGGTATTCCACTTCAAGCGAATCGCGAATGGCGGAAAACTGCTGCACGTGTTATGAAGATCGAAGACATGCATAAACGATTAAAAGCCGTTGAAAAACAGCTAGAAGACAGCGAATAACTGCTGTCTTTGGATGGCCTGCGCTTGTAGATGCCGGAACATTGAGATACGTCTTAATTAACCGATTTCTTCAGAGTAGGCCATTTTGCGTTATCAACGACGAATAATAAGCTTTCATACGGGAATATTACTTTGAGTCGCGAAAACAACGTATTGACCATTAACGAAATTAGAGAATTGCTGCCACATCGTTATCCGTTTCTGCTTATCGACCGCGTTATTGATTTTGAAGAAGGTAAATATCTTCATGCAATTAAGAACGTTTCGGTGAATGAGCCGCAGTTTACGGGGCATTTCCCGCAGCTTCCTATTTTCCCAGGTGTATTGATCCTTGAAGCCATGGCACAAGCTACTGGCTTATTGGCATTCAAAACTTTTGGTAGTCCAAAAGAAAATGAGCTTTACTACTTTGCGAGTATCGACAACGCCAAGTTCCGTGCGCCTGTGACGCCGGGCGATCAAATGGTGCTGGAAGTAGAGTTCCTTAAAGAAAGACGTGGCATTGCAGCCTTCACAGGTATTGCAAAAGTTGATGGTAAGGTTGTGTGTTCTGCCGACCTGAAGTGTGCCAGAAGAGAGTTTTAATCGTGATCCATGAATCTGCCCAAATTCACCCAACCGCAGTGGTTGAAGAGGGGGTAACCCTCGGCGCTAACGTTAAGATTGGTGCATTCAGCTTTGTCGGTACAGGGGTGGAGATCGGTGAAGGCACCGAAGTAAAAACACACGTCGTGATCAAGGGCCCTACAAAAATTGGACGAGATAACAAGATCTTCCAATTTGCTTCAATTGGCGAAGAATGCCAAGACCTGAAGTATGCAGGTGAACCGACCACGCTGGAAATTGGCGATCGCAATACCATTCGTGAAAGTGTCACCATGCATCGTGGCACGGTTCAAGATGGTGGTCATACTCAAGTTGGCAGCGATAACCTGTTCATGATTAACGCGCACGTTGCTCATGACTGCATGATCGGCAACCGCTGTATTTTTGCCAACAACGCAACCCTTGCTGGTCACGTGACGGTAGGCGACTTCGCGATTGTTGGCGGTATGACGGCAATCCATCAGTTCTGTACGATTGGTAGCCATTGTATGCTCGGTGGTGGTTCAATCGTTGTAAAAGACGTGCCGCCATACGTGATGGCACAAGGCAACCACTGCGAACCGTTTGGTATCAATGTGGAAGGCCTTAAGCGTCGAGGCTTCGAAAAGAGCGCCATTAAAGCGATCCGTGCGGTTTATAAAGAAGTATACCGTTCAGGCAAAACGCTTGAAGAAGCGAAAAAGTCTGTTGCTGAAATGGCGAAAGACGAAGAAGCACTTCAGCTTTTTGTTGAATTCTTCGAGAAATCGAGTCGAGGTATCATTCGATAATGGCTGTTGTTGCAAAGCCGCTTCGAATTGGAATAGTCGCCGGAGAAATCTCCGGCGATATTTTAGGTGCGGGCTTTATTAAAGCGATAAAAGCGCAGTACCCCGATGCAGAGTTTGTTGGGATTGCTGGCCCAAAAATGAAGGCGTTAGGGTGTGAAACCTTGTTCGACATGGAAGAGCTTTCCGTGATGGGCTTAGTGGAAGTGCTTGGTCGCTTGTCCCGTCTTTTAACGGTTAAGCGTGAACTCGTTGATTACTTTGTCGCAAATCCGCCTGATGTGTTTGTTGGCATTGACGCGCCTGATTTCAATCTACGGCTGGAAAAGTCGCTAAAAGATGCGGGTATCAAGACGGTTCATTATGTCAGCCCTAGTGTATGGGCGTGGCGTCAAAAACGTATCTTCAAAATTGCCGCTGCTACAGATTTAGTTCTGGCGCTCTTGCCTTTTGAAAAAGCGTTTTACGATAAGTTTAATGTGCCCTGTGACTTTGTTGGCCATACCATGGCTGATGATATTCCGCTAGAAAGCGATAAATCTGCTGCTCGTGAATTGTTAGGTTTAGCGCAAAACACGCGTTATCTCGCAGTGCTTCCGGGCAGTCGTGGAGGTGAGATGAAAATCCTCGCTCCAATATTTATCGAAACCTGTAAGTTGCTGAAAGCGCGTTATCCTGACCTTGCTTTTGCCGTTGCTGTCGTAAACGAAAAGCGCCGAGAACAATTTGAGGCCGCGTGGAAAGAAATCGCACCTGAGCTGGAATTTACGTTGGTGGATGATACTGCTCGTAACGTGATTGCAGCATCAGATATGGTACTTCTAGCGTCAGGTACAGTCGCACTTGAGTGTATGTTAGTTAAGCGGCCGATGGTGGTTGGTTACAAGGTCAATGCTATTACGGCTTGGATTGCTCGTCGCCTAGTGAAAACAGAGTTCGTCTCTTTACCAAATATTCTTGCTGGAAGAGAGCTAGTGCCAGAGAGAATACAAGAAGAATGCACACCAGAAAAATTGGTGATAGAAGTTTCGCGTTTTCTTGATAGTGATAATGCTGACTTAATGGCTGAATTCACGCGCTTGCATGATGTTATTCGTTGTGGCGCCGACAAAGCATCTGCGAAAGCTGTTCTCAATTTAATAGGGCGATGAACCATGGATTTTGAACCTTTTGTTTATCCAAACGCTCAGCGTATTGCTGGTGTTGATGAAGTAGGCCGTGGTCCACTAGTCGGTGCTGTTGTCACTGCTGCTGTCATTCTGGATCCCAATAACCCTATTGAAGGACTGACGGATTCAAAAAAACTGACTGAAAAAAAACGCGAAGCGCTCTTTGAAGTCATCAAAGAAAAAGCATTGGCGTGGTCACTTGGGCGTGCAGAGCCCGAAGAAATAGATGACATTAATATACTGGCCGCAACGATGTTAGCGATGGAGCGCGCCGTGGCAGGCTTATCGATTCAACCTGACTTTGTGCTCATTGATGGAAATCGCGTTCCTGCTGGGTTACCCATGCCTGGTGCTGCAGTGGTGAAAGGCGATTTACGTGTGGCGGAGATCAGCGCAGCGTCTATTCTCGCTAAAGTTGTTCGTGACCGAGAAATGGAAGTGCTGGATGCTGAGTTCCCTCAGTATGGCTTTGCAAAGCACAAAGGTTATCCAACCAAGGCGCATTTTGAAGCGCTTGAGGCCCATGGTGCAATCTCGCAGCATCGCAAGAGCTTTAAACCTGTAAAGAAAGCGCTAGGCATTGCATAATGCAGAAAGGGGAGTTTAGCTCCCCTTTTTTCTTTATCTAAATCTAATCATGAATCAGTAACGTACGAGTACTATGTCAGACCCACGCTTTATTCATCTTCGTGTCCACAGTGACTACTCCATGGTCGATGGCCTTGGTAAAGTGCCGCCTTTAGTCAAAAAAGTTGGCGAACTTGGCATGCCTGCAATGGCGCTGACCGATTTTACCAACTTGTGTGGTTTGGTGAAGTTTTACAACACGGCACAAACGTGTGGCGTTAAGCCGATCATCGGTGCTGATTTTAAAGTTCAATCACAAGCGTTTGGTGATGACCTATGTCAACTGACCGTGCTTGCAGCAAATAATGCTGGATATAAGAACCTGACGCTGCTGATATCGAAAGCCTATCTTCGTGGTCATGTTCAACACCAACCGGTTATTGACCTCGAGTGGCTTGGCGAACTGAATGAAGGGCTGATCATACTGTCAGGCGGGCGACGAGGTGATCTCGGTAAAGCGCTGCTGAAGGGCAATATGACACTCGCCAAGCAATGTGCGGCGTTTTACCAGACCCACTTTCCTGATGCGTATTACATTGAATTGATCCGTACTGGGCGTCCTGATGAAGATGCGTATCTGCACTTTGCGCTAGATTTTGCCGCGGACAACGATTTGCCCGTGGTGGCGACTAATGAAGTGTGTTTCTTGTCGTCTGATCTGTTTGATGCTCACGAAATTCGCGTCGCCATTCACGATGGATTTACGCTTGAAGATCCGCGTCGTCCGAAAAACTATAGCCCACAACAATATCTTCGCACCGCTGAGGAAATGTGTGAGCTATTCGAAGATATTCCTGAAGCACTCGCTAACTCAGTAGAGATTGCAAAGCGCTGTAACGTCACTGTGCGTTTGAATGAATACTTCTTACCGAATTTTCCTACGGAAGGCTTAGAGATCGGAGAGTTCTTAGTTAAGAAATCTCAGGAAGGTCTCGAAGAGCGCCTTGAATTCTTATTCCCCGATCCTGTAGATCGCGCAAATCGTCGTCCTGAGTATGACGAACGCCTAGATATTGAGCTGCAAGTTATTAACCAAATGGGCTTCCCAGGTTACTTCCTCATCGTGATGGAGTTTATCCAGTGGTCGAAAGATAACGATATCCCAGTTGGTCCCGGGCGAGGGTCTGGTGCGGGTTCACTTGTTGCCTATGCATTGAAGATTACGGATCTCGATCCCTTGGAGTTTGATCTCCTGTTCGAACGTTTTCTTAACCCAGAACGTGTTTCCATGCCCGACTTCGACGTCGACTTCTGTATGGATAAACGCGATAAGGTGATTGATCACGTGGCGGAAATGTATGGTCGTGATGCGGTATCTCAGATCATAACGTTTGGTACCATGGCTGCGAAGGCGGTTATTCGAGACGTCGGCCGAGTGTTGGGTCACCCTTATGGTTTTGTCGATAGAATTTCTAAGATGGTGCCGCCCGATCCGGGGATGACATTGGCGAAAGCCTTTGATGCAGAGCCTCAGTTAGGTGAAGTCTATGAAGCGGATGAAGAAGTTCGTGAGCTGATAGATACTTGCCGAATCCTCGAAGGCTGTACGCGAAATGCGGGTAAACACGCGGGTGGCGTGGTTATCTCACCGACCACTATCACAGACTTCGCCCCGCTTTATTGTGACAGTGAAGGGCATTTTCCCGTCACCCAGTTTGATAAGAATGACGTTGAAACCGCAGGCCTAGTTAAGTTCGACTTCCTCGGTTTGCGTACGTTAACCATCATTGATTGGGCGCTTAAGATGATTAACCCTCGTCTTCAAGCTGAGGGCCAGGAAGCGATACGCATTGAAGCTATACCTATGGATGACATTGCTTCATTCAAGCTTCTGCAAAATTCAGAAACCACCGCCGTATTCCAGCTGGAATCACGCGGTATGAAAGATCTTATCAAGCGTCTTCAACCAGACTGCTTTGAAGATATGATCGCATTGGTTGCATTATTCCGCCCAGGTCCATTGCAATCAGGCATGGTTGACAACTTTATTGACCGTAAACGCGGCCGCGAAGTGGTGTCATACCCAGACGAAAAGTGGCAGCACGATTCGCTAAAAGAAATCCTTGAACCCACGTATGGCATCATTCTCTATCAAGAACAGGTCATGCAGATCGCGCAGGTACTGTCTGGTTACACCCTAGGTGGTGCAGACATGCTACGTCGTGCAATGGGTAAGAAAAAGCCCGAAGAAATGGCTAAGCAGCGTGCCACGTTCGAAAGCGGCGCGGTGAATAACGGCGTCGACGGCGAGTTGGCGATGAAGATCTTCGACTTGGTTGAAAAGTTCGCGGGTTACGGCTTTAACAAATCCCACTCTGCCGCTTATGCATTGGTGTCATACCAAACGCTTTGGCTGAAAACGCACTATCCAGCCGAATTCATGGCCGCGGTAATGACCGCCGATATGGATAACACCGACAAAATCGTTGGCCTTGTCGAAGAGTGTCGTCGCATGAAATTGACGATGCTACCGCCTGATGTGAATGCAGGCCTATATCGCTTTAACGTGAATGACAAAGGCGAAATTGTCTACGGCATTGGTGCGATAAAGGGCGCGGGTGAAACGCCAATTGAGAATATTATCGAGGCGCGAGAAAAAGGCGGTTACTTCCGCGACCTTTTCGATTTCTGTGCGCGTGTCGATACTAAAAAAGTGAACAAGCGCGTCATTGAAAAATTGATTCAGGCGGGGGCACTCGATCGTTTAGGCCCTCACCGTGCGGCAATGATGGCATCGTTGGACGATGCAATAAAAGCGGCCAGCCAACATCGCCAAGCTGAAGCGTTTGGTCAAGCGGATATGTTTGGCGTGTTGACGGATGCACCTGAAGAAGTTGAGCATAAATATGCTAATGTTCCGCATTGGCCGGAAAAAGTGTGGCTAGAAGGCGAGCGCGAAACGCTTGGCCTGTACTTAACGGGTCACCCAATAAATAGTTATGTGAAAGAGCTCAAGCACTACATCACGTGGCGATTGGAAGATGCACATGCAACAAAACGCGATGTGGTTTCGACGGTCGCAGGCCTAGTGATCGCTGCTCGTGTCATGACAACCAAGCGTGGAACGCGCATTGGGATTCTGACACTTGATGACAGATCGGGTCGTATGGAAGTGATGCTGTTCTCAGATGCATTAGAAAAGTACCTAGATCTCATTGAAAAAGACCGAATTTTAGTCGTTTCCGGACAGGTCAGCTTTGATGACTTCAATGGTGGCCTTAAAATGTCGGCACGAGAAGTGCTTGATCTCTCTCAAGCGCGTGAAAAGTACCTGCGTAGTCTTGCTATATCCGTGACTGACAGGCAAATTGATAACAAATTTTTTGAACGATTTAGCGAAATCCTAGAGCCTTATCGTGCAGGGACCGTTCCTGTTAATCTTTATTACCAGCGTGACGACGCTCGTGCGAAGTTGGTCTTAGGTACAGAATGGCGTATTACGCCCGATGATAAGCTCATCGATGATTTAAAAACGTTGCTCGGCGACAAACAGGTCGAGTTGGAATTTGACTGATACGTTTGCCCTGTTTTAAAAACAGGGCAACTTAATTACCTGAACAGGATTCTTTCTCTATGAGTCTTAATTTCCTTGAATTTGAACAGCCGATTGCTGAATTGGAAGCAAAAATTGAAGCCCTGCGTGTAGTGTCCAAACGCGGTGACGATCCAGAGGCTGTCAATCTTGATAAAGAAATCGAGCAATTGGAGACAAAAAGCGCTGAATTGACGAAGAAAATCTTCAGTGACTTAGGTGCATGGCAAGTGGCGCAACTGGCGCGTCACCCTCGCCGCCCTTATACCTTGGATTACGCAGATCTGATTTTCACCGAGTTTGAAGAACTGGCAGGTGACAGAGCATACGCAGATGACAAAGCGATTGTCGGTGGTATGGCGCGTATTGATGGTCGTCCAGTGATGATCATTGGCCATCAGAAAGGACGTGAAACACGTGAAAAAGTGATTCGCAACTTTGGTATGCCAAAGCCAGAGGGGTACCGAAAGGCTTTGCGACTGATGAAAATGGCAGAACGCTTTAAAATGCCAATTATCACGTTCATTGACACCGCCGGTGCATACCCTGGTGTAGGCGCAGAAGAACGTGGTCAATCTGAGGCCATTGCTCGCAACTTAAAAGAAATGGCAGGTTTGACTGTGCCAGTTATCTGTAATGTTGTTGGTGAAGGTGGTTCTGGTGGTGCTTTGGCTATCGGTGTTGGTGATTTCGTTAACATGCTTCAGTATTCGACTTACTCAGTTATCTCACCTGAAGGCTGTGCGTCGATTTTGTGGCGTGATTCGAATAAAGCCCCGCAAGCCGCAGAAGCCATGGGCATGACTGCTCCGCGTTTGAAAGAGCTCGGTCTTATCGATAACATTATTGAAGAGCCTATGGGTGGTGCGCATAGAAACTTTGTGTTTACTGCTTCCAATATCAAGGCATTGTTACTGGCGCAACTTGAAGAGCTAGAACAACTTGATGAAGAGGCGCTTCGAGAGAGACGTTATCAACGCCTGTTGAGTTACGGTTATTGCTAAATCGTTTGCTACGTTTCTCAGCTAAGAATTGATACTGATGTTAAAAGGGCCTTGTGGCCCTTTTTTTGATTGTGGTGCTATCATATCGGCAATGCACTATCTATGAGGCACTTATGCTGTTCTCCGTGTTTGAAAATGTCCTGAGTTCTTACGCAGTCACTCCTCGTCAAATTGTTTTAGCATTCAGTGGTGGCGTGGATTCTCGCGTGATGCTGGATTTACTATCAACCTATCGAGACATCCATCCTCAGCATCGTTATCTCATTATTCATGTACATCATGGGTTAAGCCGCCATGCTGACGCGTGGATGGAACGTTGCCGTGAGTGGTCTACAGATGCAGGGTTTGACTTCAAAGGTGTAAAAGTTAAGTTTGAGAAGCAGGGTGAAAGCATTGAAAAGCAAGCCAGAGAGGCTCGCTATCGTGCTATTTCATCGAATGTTGAGCCTGATGCATTGGTGTTGACGGCACAACATTCAGACGATCAAGCTGAAACGTTCCTTTTGGCACTAAAGCGTGGCAGTGGACCTGCAGGGCTGGCGGCGATGCCCCAAATTAGAGCGCTTGGTCAAGCACAGTTGCTACGTCCATTGTTAGCGGTATCGCGACAGGAAATCGAAACTTATGCCAATGAACAGGGCTTAGCTTGGGTAGAAGATGAAAGTAATCTGGATTGCCGTTTTGATCGTAACTTTATCAGGCAACAATGGTTGCCTAAAGTTAGAGAGCGATGGCCTGGGTTTGTGAAAGCCGTTAATCGCACATCGTTGCTGTGTGCGGAACAGGAGACATTGATAGATGAGTTGTTGGAAGAGCACGATGCTCGTATTCAACTGCCTGATGGTGGCCTATCAATAGCAGTGCTACAAACTTATTCGTCACGCATGCAGGTTGCTCTACTTCGTCGTTGGTTGAAAAAGGTGATGGGACAAAGCGTCTCAAAGGTTCAGCTTAAGGAAATAATGCATTCAGTTGTTGATGCGGCGTGCGATGCCAATCCGGAAATGAGGCTTGGTGAATGGATGTTGAGACGGTTTCAAAGCACGCTCTATTGTTTGATTAAGATGAATGATGTGACGGATGAGCAGCGAGATCTAGCACTAAATTGTGTGACTGATTTACCTGATAACCTTGGCACCTTGTTGATGACAGAAAGTCGGACTGTGCACGGTCTCAGCCTTCGATCCCCTCGTGGCGAAGAAAGGGTAACGGTGAAATTTAATCCTGAAGGCGTGTACGCTCATCCTTTGGGTCGGCAAGGAAAACGCAAGCTTAAGAAGTTGTTTCAGGAATATGGTGTACCAAGCTGGATGCGAAGAAGAACACCATTGATCTATTTTGATGATCAGCTCGCGGGTGTTGCCGATTTATTTGTGTGTGTAGGATTTGAAGGGCAGGAGTGTGAACTTGTCTGGCACAAAATTCATTGAATAAGTGCGCAAGTGTTATTCACGTGTAAAAATTGATTGGTATGACATAACTATAAGTGAGGAAGCAATGAAATATATTATCTCTTTGGGGCTGGTTGCCATGATGGCGGCCGCTCCCTCATTTGCCGCTGGAGATGCGGAAGCTGGAAAAGCGAAAGCAGCAATCTGTGCTGCATGCCATGGTGCAAATGGTATCGCTGTGATTCCGGGGTACCCAAACCTAGCTGGTCAAAATTCGCAGTACATTGTTTCTGCGCTGAAAGCCTATAAAAATGGAGAGCGCACTAGCGCGCAAGCGGCAATCATGAAGCCTCAAGCTACGATGCTAAGCGATGCAGACATGGAAAACCTCGCGGCTTATTATGCACAAATGAAGTAATTGCTCAGCAGGTTCAGCTGATTAAAAGCCACAACGTCTGTTGTGGCTTTTTTATTGCTTTGGGACTAACTCGCAGATTTATATTTCGCCTGCTCGTTTTTTGGTCATTCAAATTCACTGCTATTGCTATTAATTCTAGAATTTACTAACGTACTAGCTCACTGATACGCCGTTTGAGGTAGATACAATGGCAGATGGACGCGAGCACTTTAGCTCTAGAATTGGATTTGTACTTGCCGCTGCTGGTGCAGCTGTAGGTCTGGGTAATATTTGGGGTTTTCCTACGCAAGCTGCGAGCAATGGCGGCGGCGCATTTCTGCTGGTATATCTTTTGATGATCCTAGTGGTGGCTTACCCAATGCTGGTGGTAGAAATGGCAATTGGTCGTCATGGGCAGGCCAACCCTATTGATAGTATGCGAAAGCTTGGACGCTCTCCTGTATCTAAGCGACTTGGGGGTAGCGTTGGTTTGATTGGCCTACTCGTTCCCTGTCTTGTGCTAGCGTTTTATAGCATTGTTGGTGGATGGTTAGTGTCGTTTATGTTGGCTGCAGCGGCTGACATTGTCGGTTTGACCGATGTATCTAACTGGCTAAAAGGATTCTCCGTTGAGCGAAATTTGTTTGGTGCGGCGGTTTTTTACCTTCTTACCATTTTGATTGTTCAGGCTGGTGTTAAAGAGGGGATTGAAAAGTGGTCAACCCGATTAATGCCTGCTTTGTTTGTTCTGTTCGGCGTATTGTTTGTATATGTCATGACCCTACCTGGCGCTACGCAAGGATTGGCTCACTACCTTATTCCTGATTTTTCTAAAGTTATGGATCGCGACTTGATCTTGGCTGCCATGGGGCAAGGCTTTTTCTCTCTAACTATCGGCGGTTGTTCGATGTTGATTTATGGCTCTTACCTAAGTCGCAAAGAGAATCTGCCAAAAATGGCGTTGAACGTCACCTTGGTCGATACGGCTGTCGCTGTTATTGCGGGACTTGTGATTCTGCCTGCCATGTTTGCGGCGATGCAACAAGGCGTAGAAATTTACGATGAGAATGGTGCATTGTTGAGCTCATCAACATTGGTGTTTGATGTATTGCCGATGTTGTTTGTCGGGTTAGGAGTGGTTGGTCCGTTTATCGCACTCATTTTCTTTGGTTTAATGACGATTGCTGCACTCACCTCTTCCATCTCAATGTTGGAGTGCCCGGTGTCTTTAATGAGTGAGCGCTTAGGCACGAAGCGTCCGATTGCGAGTTGGTTACTGGGTGGTCTTATTGCACTATTCAGTGCTGTGATAGTGTTTAACTTTGGCAGCATGTTTGGTCAAGTAGCGACAATTGCCACGCAATATGTTCAGCCAATTGCGGCACTGCTTTTCAGCCTTTATGGCGGGTGGGTTTGGTCGCGAAGTGAGAAACTAAAAGAGCTTCGTCAGGGGTATGACAAGATTGAGGATGGCTTGTTCTGGAAGATCTGGCCGGTATATGTGAAGTTTGTTTGTCCTGCACTGGTCATTACGGTGATTTGGATGTCATTGGCTTAATGGCTTAATAAGGCAATTTCGCAAGCAATGAACGAATTAAAAAACGGAAGCCTTGGCTTCCGTTTTTTGTTTGTTTCTCAATAGTGATTATCGAAACTGATTTTGCTCTTTTTGGTATTCAAAGCCACCACTAGCAAGTTTTGATATTAGCGCTGATTCATCGATTTCAAAATACTTTACGAGTTCACTCAGTGACGGGAACTCGTCGCGTAGTTTCATGTTCACTATGCTCAATAGCATCACAGTGTCCATGGATTCAAATCGTTTCAGATCCATTAAGCATCCTCATGATCACTGATCAGCAAGTTGGCTGCGGCAAATGCAGCTTGTTCTCTTTTCTCTTTTGGCAGAGATTCATCTGATGCTATGGCATTCAACGCTTGAACTGCACAGGCTATCGCATTGGGAATATAGCCTTGCTCTCCACTACCAATTTCCGCATAGCGTTGACGGATCAGATCACAACAACCGTAGACTTTCATTGCTACTCCTTGGATATAATTTGAGAGAAATATACCTCAAAATAGCCTTATTAAGGAGGTTTTATCATGTGATGTTTATGGGGGTTATCGGCGGTGGTTAGCTTTGTTGCGGTACATGCTGCGGTCAGCACGTTCAAACATAGAAGTGATGTTATCGCCTTGTCGGTATGCTGAACAACCCACTGAGCTGGAAATATTGTGTGCGGTTAAGAGTGAATCTTGGGAAAGAAGTGTTTTTAGTCGGTCATTAACCAATTGTGCTGATTCTTTGGTCGCTGGGGTTAGCAGTACCGCAAACTCATCTCCCCCTAAACGGTAGCAGCGATCGGAAGCACGAATAGCTTCATTGAGTAACAATGAGAACCGACGTAGCACTTTGTCGCCATCAAGGTGGCCATAAGTGTCATTGACCTGTTTGAAGTTGTCCATGTCGAAAATCATTAAGATCAAGCCATGATTTTTTCGCTCAGTGAGCGCGACAGATTGGCGCAGGTCTTGTTCGAAGCTGATACGATTATTTAGGCCAGTCAGGCCGTCCAACATGGCAAGGTTACGAACACGGTTGTATTCAATGGCATTGCTTAAAGGGCCAGCAAGAAGGCGATGGTAGGTATGAATAAGGCTTATTTCATCATCATCGAGTTGGTAAGGTGTGCTGTATTGCAACATACCAAGCGGAGACTGGGCATATTTTAATGAGAATGTTTGTCGAAAACCTGGAGTGCCACCACGTCTAACGATATGGGAGATATCATTGTGCTCCCATATCAGACGATTGATGTCGATTTGTTTTTCCAACTCTCTGGTGAAAACTTCAAACAACTGATCGATTTCAAGTCGACCTTGAAGCTTCTGCAGCACCATTAGACGCTGATCCGCACCAAGAGGAACTCGGCGAGATTGAATCGCCGCTTTTTTTAGTTGTTCCAGTTGCGTACTCATCGAAATTGCCTCAGAAACCAATAACTATGACTGTCGTGCTTTCATGAATATAAGCAAAAAGCGTTCCAGATCATTGGTGCGCAACTGCTCTCCTCGATTTTTTTACTCTCTGTCAGAGAGAAAGTTTTGTAAATCGGATCGACGATTTTGGGCATCTTGGTAGCCCATGTCAATTAAGTGGTTGATATATTTCGGTTCGAATAACAGATAACTGGTGATAGCTGCATCTTCCGAGGGGCTAATTCCAAGGAATCGCATCAGACTACGAACGGCAATTGGCATATGGCAGTAATATCGCTCAACTAAAGGTTCAAAGGGTGATGATGGTGAGAGGTGGAAGGCATCAACTTGCCGCAGGGCCAAATTATCCGCTTTGGTTTTGTCGACGGTTGATACGAGATTATTCATTCTGTCGAGATGCTCCAGATCGGCGGATAATGTATCGGCAAAGATGGCATCCATGAGGTGTCCGCCGAGCATCGCAAGGCCTGGGGCGGGGGCGATGTGGTTTGGTGTCGGGTGAGATTTTGGCGCTAAGTCGATGATAAGTACCTTTTCAGCCCCCATTTTTAGTGCGGGGCGAAGAGGTGCAATTTGGTGGACGGAACCATCACCATAGAAGCCATGACCAATTTTTGAAGCCGGAAAAACAATTGGGATCGCTGATGATGCCAGTAAGTGCTCGGTGGTAATTTGGCTTTTTATACCAATGGCGCGAGAGCGAGTCCAGGTCGGGATATCCTTATGCCCTTGATAGAAGGTGACGGACTTACTGGTTTGGTAATTTGACGCCGTGACTGCGAGGCCATGTAAGTTTCCTGTCATGATTTGGTGTTCTATTTTACTGAAATTGAGCACTTTATTGAGAAGGTTACGAAGCGGACGATTATCGAGCAGACCAAAAGGTGGCGCACAATGATAACGAGCCTGTGCGCGAGCAAAGGCTTGTTTCCCTAGATGATGAATCATGCCCTGATATGAGCTTTCGAAGACATGCTTGGTGTGAAGATTTGACCATAGCCATGACAATTTTTTGACGCCGAGTCGGAAACATGACGTATGGCAGGCAAGTGAGGTCGCGTTTAACGCACCTGCAGATGTACCACAATATATGTTGAATGGGCTTGCATGAACTCGAGGATACCATTCAGATATCGCTTTCATCACTCCTACTTGATATGCCGCACGAGCACCTCCCCCACTCAAGAGTAGTGCTATCTTTTTGGGTTGTGGATTGGTTTGTTTTTTTGATGCCATTGCGTAAGCACTCGGTTTTTCTGGTCAATATTGAGTATGACTCAGAATATTGGTGTTTGAGTCATGCGCCATTTCTCGATGGTGTTTTTGATTAACTTTATAAATTGATTGTGATCAAACGCTAAAAGCTGGGGTATGGCCGTTCAAAGGCAATAAGGAAGTAGAACGGCAAATGATATATTCTTGTTCACATTTCTCCCAGTTTGGCGATTTCATGGTTCCTGCTATAACGGCGTTAGTTGCCGATGACGACAAGGCAACGGCAAAGTTGGTTGAGGTACTCCTGAATAAGTGGGGCATTCAAACTGTTGTCGCACATGATGGATTGGAAGCGCTAGAAGTGATGATGCAGCCAACGCCACCTTCTCTTTTGCTTTTTGATTGGGAGATGCCTGGTTACAGTGGTATAGAACTGTGCGAAAAAATCCGCCAAATTGATACGACAAACCCTCCGTACATTATTATTTGCACAGCTCGCGATGCGACTGAGTACATTGTTCATGGCTTAAATCAAGGTGCGAATGACTATGTGTCGAAGCCGTTTAATACCCAAGTATTGAAAGCAAGGGTTGAGGTTGGGATGCGTACCCTTGAGCTACAATCCCGTTTGGTTGATGCGATGGTTCGTCTTGATCATTTGGCAAGTTTTGATGAATTGACGGGCTTACTAAATCGTCGGGCGTTGTTTGAACGGATACATGAAGATTTCTCTCGCGCGCACAGAGCGAAGGACAACCTTTGTTTTGTTGTGTGCGATATCGATTGGTTTAAACGTATTAACGATAAATACGGGCATCCTGCTGGAGATGCTGTATTGCGTCAGTTGGGTGATTTGTTGACTCAGCAGTTACGTCCTTATGATCGGTTAGGACGAATTGGCGGAGAGGAGTTTTTGCTTCTTTTTTCTGTAACGACAATTGATAGTGCAGTGAAAGTGCTAGACCGAATTAAACTAGCGATAGAGAAGCATGATTTTGTGTATGAAGATACGCATATTACCGCCACTATGAGCTTCGGTGCGACGTTTATTGAAGCAGGGGAGCAGATCGCGAGAGTTGAGTCATATTTCAAAAGAGCCGATGAAGCGCTCTATCGCTCAAAGGAGCTAGGCAGGAACTGTGTGACGTTTTCAGACAATCTTGTTTAAAGCAGATAATAAAACGCCTCCAAGTTAGGAGGCGTTTTTCATGGTAAGTGATTAAGCTAGCTTAGCTTTAATGAACTCAACCATGTTTTCAATTTCAACTGGTAATTTGTCACCACCATCACGACGATGTTTGTATTCAAATACACCGTTGTCCATGCTGCGATCACCAATGATGATGGTATGCGGAACGCCCATCAATTCCATATCAGAGAACATGACGCCTGGACGTTCTTTACGGTCGTCGAATAGCACTTCAATACCAGCAGCAGTAAGGTCAGCATACAGTTTCTCTGCGGCTTCTTTCACGCGCTCAGATTTGTGCATGTTCATTGGAACGATAGCCACGGTGAAAGGTGCGAGCGCTTCTGGCCAGATAATACCGTTGTCGTCGTAGTTTTGCTCGATGGCAGCTGCAACAACACGCGATACACCGATACCGTAACAACCCATTTCTAGGATCGTGTTCTTGCCATCAGGACCGAGAACACTCGCATTCATTTTCTCTGAGTAGTTAGTGCCCAGCTGGAAAATATGGCCAACTTCGATACCACGTTTAAGTTGAAGTGTTCCCTTACCACAAGGACTTGGATCGCCGTCAATAACAGTACGGATATCTGCCACTTCACCCAGCTCAACGTCACGACCCCAGTTAATGCCGAAGTAGTGTTTGTCGTCGATGTTTGCACCGGCACCGAAATCACTCATTGCTGCAACGCTGCGGTCCGCAATGAACGTCAGCGAAAGGTTTACCGGACCAAGAGAACCTGGACCTGCACCGACAGCAGCGCGAATTTCTTCTTCAGTTGCGAATTCAAAAGGAACAGCAACTTGTGGAAGTTTCTCGGCTTTGATTTCGTTAAGTTCGTGGTCACCACGAACAAGCAATGCAACCAACTCACCATCAAACTCTTCTGATGCTTTAACAAACAGCGTTTTGACAGTCTTTTCAATTGGAAGGTTGAATTGCTCAACAAGCTCAGCGATGGTTTTTGCGTTTGGTGTATCAACCATCGTCATTTCTTGTGTAGCCGCTTCGCGTTCGCCTGCAGGGGCGAGCGCTTCAGCCATCTCAACGTTTGCAGCGTAATCAGATTCTGTTGAGAACGCGATAACGTCTTCGCCACTGTTAGCAAGAACGTGGAATTCATGAGAAGCAGAACCACCAATTGCACCGGTGTCAGCAAGCACTGGACGGTAATCAAGACCCATGCGATCGAATGCCGCGCAGTATGCGACGTGCATTGCTTCGTATGATGCTTGAAGGCCTTCTTTGTCTAGATCGAAACTGTACGCATCCATCATTGAGAATTCACGCGCACGCATAACGCCAAAACGAGGGCGTCTTTCGTCACGGAATTTCGTTTGAATTTGGTACAAATTCAAAGGAAGTTGCTTGTATGAGTTGATTTCATTGCGAACCAAGCTGGTAACCACTTCTTCAGCGGTTGGGCTTAGAACAAACGGACGCATGTGACGGTCAGTAAAGCGCAAAAGCTCAGGACCCATCTTTTCAGAGCGACCCGTTTCTTCCCACAGTTCAAAGGGCTGAACCACGGGCATTAGAATTTCAATAGCGCCAGCGTTATTGATTTCTTCGCGAACGATTTTTTCAACCTTTTGAAGAACACGCAAACCACTTGGCATCCAAGTGTATAGGCCTGAGGCCAGTTTGCGGATCATGCCAGCACGCAACATTAGCTGGTGGCTAATGATTTCTGCGTCGTTTGGAGTTTCCTTCAGAGTACTAAGAAGGTATTTACTGGTACGCATCTATGCTATCCGTTTATCAAGTTACATTATGGAAGGTAATAAGTGAGTCATAGTACCAGTGACAACTCTAATCGCAAAAGGCTTCTATGGCTGTCACCGTGATTAAGGGTTCATCGACAATAAATTTTACATTTAAGTCGAAAAGATGGACGGCATATTCTTTTGTGTCCACTTTCCCCTTTTTGTAAGCAGGGCGGGGATCTTGAGCCAATACTTCACGAATCACCTGCTCTTTGTGTTCGCAGTCTTTCTGACGATTGATTTGGTGTGCCGCGTTAGCACTAAAGATAACGTCGAGTGTCTTTGGCGCTTCGCCTGCGTAGCCACCTTCTGCACTTTCAATCGAATCTGAGTAGGGAATGTAGGGCTTGATATCGATAACTGGCGTGCCATCTACTAAATCACAACTACCAATATCGACAATAACTTGGTTGCCCACCTTTCTTACTCCTCGAACAGAAACCACTGACATACCTATACCGTTGGGTCTGAATGTCGCGCGGCTAGCAAAAACCCCTATACGTTCATTGCCACCTAAACGTGGAGGTCTAACGGTTGGCGTCCAACCTTGTTCTAGATTTTGGTCGAAAAGGAAAAGTACCCATATATGTGAAAATTGCTCAATCCCTCTAATGGCATCCTCTTGATTCGCTTCTCCGCAGAGAAGTATCGATGCCGTTGCGCTAGGTGCTAGACCCGGTTGACGAGGTACAGCGAATTTTTCTTTAAAAGGAGACTGAATTCGACCCACAGGCGTTAGTGAGTATTTCATGGCGTTGCCTTGTGATTCTTGTTGAGCGGATTTTAACATAGTTGATTAAGACTGCAGTTAGACAATAGATGATGAGGGGATTGCATGTCATAATCGCGGACTAAGCATATATAGAGGGCAGAGCATTGGCCAAACCAGCGGTATTTATTGATAGAGACGGCGTTATTAACGTCGATCATGGTTACATCAGCAAAGTCGATGACTTTGAATATATCGACGGCGTTTTTGATGCGTGCCGTGCGTTCAAAGATATGGGCTACTTACTTGTGTTGGTAACAAATCAGTCAGGAATTGCTCGTGGCTATTATAGCGAAGATGACTTTTTATCTCTTACCGAGTGGATGGATTGGAACTTTGCAGACAAAGGTGTTGAGTTTGACGGCATCTATTATTGCCCTCATCACCCTGAGCATGGTGACGAAAAGTACAAAATTGATTGTGAATGCAGAAAGCCTAAGCCTGGTATGTTTTTGTCAGCAAGAGAATATCTGAATATAGATATGACTCAATCCGTAATGATTGGCGATAAAGCTGATGATATGAGAGCTGCAGGTGATGCAGGTGTGAAGACTAAGATCCTTGTTCGTACCGGAAAACAGGTGACTGAAGACGCTGAAACACTAGCAAGTGTTGTTTTGGATAGCATCGCCGATGTTCCTGGCTATTTGAAAGCGCTGTAATAGCGAGTTTTATTTTTCTTTCAATCAATTTCTTGTCCACATGCAGCCCAGGATGGGCTGTTTTTTCACCGCAATGGTTGGTTTTTGAACGCTTGAGCGTTTTTTTAGAGAAAAAGCGTTTTTTTCACTAAAAAGGTATTGCCAATATCAATTTGCTCCCTATAATGCGCTCCCTGTTGGCACGACAAAGTTCGCGTCTAACACGAGGAAAGCAAAAGTGCTTGACTCAAAAATGGAGTTGAGTTTAAATCTCTCTCCGCTCAGCGAGTCTGAGCAAGCTCTTTAACAATTTGACCTATACAATCTGTGTGGGCACTCGTACTTGATAGACATAAGATTTATCAATGAACTGAGTGACCCAAGATGGTTGARCTCTTCGGAGTAATGCTATCAACACAGTCAATGCAGTTTTGCCTACGGGCAAAAAAGTAATTCAGTATTCATTGAGCGTCACTTTCGRGTGACAACAAAATTCTAATTGAAGAGTTTGATCATGGCTCAGATTGAACGCTGGCGGCAGGCCTAACACATGCAAGTCGAGCGGTAACATTTCAAAAGCTTGCTTTTGAAGATGACGAGCGGCGGACGGGTGAGTAATGGCTGGGAACCTGCCCTGACGTGGGGGATAACAGTTGGAAACGACTGCTAATACCGCATGATGTCTACGGACCAAAGAGGGGGATCTTCGGACCTCTCGCGTCGGGATGGGCCCAGTTGGGATTAGCTAGTTGGTGAGGTAATGGCTCACCAAGGCGACGATCCCTAGCTGGTTTGAGAGGATGATCAGCCACACTGGAACTGAGACACGGTCCAGACTCCTACGGGAGGCAGCAGTGGGGAATATTGCACAATGGGCGCAAGCCTGATGCAGCCATGCCGCGTGTGTGAAGAAGGCCTTCGGGTTGTAAAGCACTTTCAGCAGTGAGGAAGGCGGRTACGTTAATAGCGTRTTCGTTTGACGTTAGCTGCAGAAGAAGCACCGGCTAACTCCGTGCCAGCAGCCGCGGTAATACGGAGGGTGCGAGCGTTAATCGGAATTACTGGGCGTAAAGCGCATGCAGGCGGTTTGTTAAGCAAGATGTGAAAGCCCCGGGCTCAACCTGGGAACCGCATTTTGAACTGGCAGGCTAGAGTCTTGTAGAGGGGGGTAGAATTTCAGGTGTAGCGGTGAAATGCGTAGAGATCTGAAGGAATACCGGTGGCGAAGGCGGCCCCCTGGACAAAGACTGACGCTCAGATGCGAAAGCGT
>NZ_JAKJSE010000029.1:0-90115 GCF_050336585.1 Enterovibrio makurazakiensis | reverse complement strand
GATAAACCGACTCTGACACTCACAGGTGACAGTGAAGTCGTTGAAGGCGAAGAAGCCAGTTACACGCTGACGATTAGCGAAGCACCCACAACAGCTTTAACCGTGACAGTGGTTGTCGGCCACAAAACCTCGGAAGATGGCGATGTCACCCCCGTGACCCGTGAAGTGGTGATCGCCGCCAACACCACCTCGACCGATTTCTCGGTCGCGACGCTGGATGACTCTATCCTCGAGACCACTGACGATGACGTGTTTGAAGTGTCCGTGACGGGCACATCGGGCGGCGGCTTTGAAGTGCTGCCGGATAACCCGTCAGCGGTCGAAACCACGATCAACGAAGACACCACGTCAACGGATAAACCGACCCTGACACTCACAGGTGACAGTGAAGTGGTTGAAGGCGCGGAAGCGTCGTACACATTGACCATTTCAGAAGCACCCACAACAGCTTTAACCGTGACAGTGGTTGTCGGCCACAAAACCTCGGAAAATGGTGATGTCACCCCCGTGACGCGAGAAGTGGTGATTGCGGCGAATACGACGTCGACCGATTTCACGGTCGCAACGCTGGATGATTCTATCCTTGAAACCACTGACGACGATGTTTTTGAAGTCTCGGTCACTGGTACTTCTGGTGGTGGTTATGAAGTGCTGCCGGATAATCCATCGGCGGTCGAAACCACGATCAACGAAGACACGACCGGCACTGATAAACCGACCCTGACGTTAACGGGTGACTCTGAAGTCGTTGAAGGCGAAGAAGCCAGCTATACATTGACCATTAGCGAAGCGCCAACGTCCAATTTAACCGTCACTGTCGTAGTCGGTCACAAAACCTCCGAAGATGGCGACGTCACCCCCGTGACCCGTGAAGTGGTGATCGTAGCGAATACCACCTCGACGGATTTCACCGTGGCGACCTTGGATGACAGTATCCTCGAAACCAATGACGACGATGTCTTTGAAGTCTCGGTGACGGGCACATCGGGCGGCGGTTATGAAGTGCTGCCGGATAACCCATCGGCGGCAGAAACCACGATCAATGAAGACACCACATCAACGGATAAGCCCACCCTGACGTTAACAGGTGATGCGTCCGTCATTGAAGGCGCGGAAGCCAGCTACACGCTGACCATTAGCGAAGCGCCGACGTCCAATTTGACCGTCACTGTTTTAGTCGGTCACAAAACCTCAGAAGACGGCGATGTCACCCCCGTGACCCGTGAAGTGGTGATCGCGGCGAATACGACGTCGACCGATTTCACCGTGGCGACCTTGGATGACAGTATCCTCGAGACCACTGACGATGACGTGTTTGAAGTCTCAGTGACGGGCACATCAGGTGGCGGATTTGAAGTGCTGCCGGATAATCCATCGGCGGTCGAAACCACGATCAATGAAGACACCACATCAACGGATAAACCCACGCTGACGTTAACGGGTGATGCGTCCGTTATTGAAGGCGAAGAAGCGTCTTACACGCTCAGTATCTCTGAAGCACCCACAACAGCTTTAACCGTAACAGTCGTTGTTGGGCATAAGACGTCCGAAGATGGCGATGTGACGCCTGTGACGCGAGAAGTGGTGATTGCCGCCAACACCACCTCGACGGATTTCACCGTGGCGACCTTGGATGACTCTATTCTTGAGACCACTGACGATGACGTGTTCGAAGTGTCGGTCACTGGCACAGCGGGCGGTGGCTTTGAAGTGCTGCCGGATAACCCATCGGCGGTAGAAACCACGATCAATGAAGACACCACATCAACGGATAAGCCCACCCTGACGTTAACAGGTGATGCGTCCGTCATTGAAGGCGCGGAAGCGTCGTACACATTGACCATTTCAGAAGCACCCACAACAGCTTTAACCGTGACAGTGGTTGTCGGCCATAAGACCTCCGAAGATGGTGATGTCACGCCCGTGACGCGAGAAGTGGTGATCGCGGCGAACACCACGTCGACCAATTTCACGGTCGCAACGCTGGATGATTCTATTCTTGAAACCACTGACGACGATGTGTTTGAAGTCTCGGTGACGGGCACATCGGGCGGCGGCTTTGAAGTGTTGCCGGATAACCCAGCAGCGGTCGAAACCACGATCAACGAAGACACGACCGGCACAGATAAACCGACTCTGACACTCTCAGGTGACAGTGAAGTGGTTGAAGGCGAAGAAGCCAGCTACACGCTGACCATTAGCGAAGCGCCAACGTCCAATTTAACCGTCACTGTCGTAGTCGGTCACAAAACCTCGGAAGATGGCGATGTCACGCCCGTGACGCGAGAAGTGGTGATCGCCGCCAACACCACCTCGACCGATTTCACCGTGGCGACCTTGGATGACTCTATCCTCGAAACCAATGATGATGATGTGTTCGAAGTCTCGGTAACGGGCACAGCGGGCGGCGGATTTGAAGTGCTGCCGGATAACCCGTCGGCGGTCGAAACCACGATCAACGAAGACACGACCGGCACTGATAAACCGACCCTGACATTAACGGGCGATGCGTCCGTCATTGAAGGCGCGGAAGCCAGCTACACGTTGACCATCAGCGAAGCGCCAACATCCAATTTAACCGTCACTGTCGTAGTCGGTCACAAAACCTCAGAAGACGGCGATGTCACCCCCGTGACCCGTGAAGTGGTGATCGCGGCGAATACGACGTCGACCAATTTCACGGTCGCGACCTTGGATGACAGTATCCTCGAAACCACTGACGATGATGTGTTCGAAGTCTCAGTCACTGGCACATCCGGCGGTGGTTATGAAGTGCTGCCGGATAACCCATCGGCGGTCGAAACCACGATCAATGAAGACGACATTGCAGCATTGGTTGAAGATATTGGTCCTCAATCTGTTTCTGGTGTTTTACAGGTTCTCGATGGCAGCGGTAATGAACTGACGTTTTCAAATACGACGGTGGTTGGAACCTATGGCTCTCTAACACTGACTAATGGCGAATGGACTTACACCCTTAGCCAAAATGCACAAATGCTGAATGATGGGCAAGAAGTGACAGAAAACATCACCTTGACGTCAACAGATGGTACACCTCAAGTTATTTCTATCACTGTTACTGGAACACAAGATGATGCTGTCGTGACAGGGAATTTCACGGGTAGTGTCGATGTGAATGGATTCAGTATCAATCCAGATGAAACGAACAACGTTCATGCCAATAGTGATGCTATCACGAGTAATTCAAACCCTGCTTGGACAACAACGACCACCACAGTGAATGGTGTGCCTTACATCATCTCGACGCAGTGGGGAATCAGCGTTTCCACCATCATTTCACGTGTTAACGATGATGGGACACTGACAGAAACAGACCGCATTACCTATGACCAGAATGCAGGAACTGTCGTCACAACATCCGATGGCGATATCACCGCTGATCTTATCGCACTCGGTATTAATGCATTATCATTGGGCACTGGGCTTACCCAATCCAATGCCGCGACTATTGACGGTCAACCGACCTTGTTTGTAACGTCGCAAAACAGTTCTTCACTGACGGCATGGAATATTTCTGATTCGGGTACACTCTCCATAAACGGAGGGATATCCAATCTCAATGGACAAGACGGTCAGCAATATATAAGAGAAAACGTCACGTTCGAAGGTGCTGACGGTACAGACTATATCTATGTGACGCGACCAGGTACCGATGGCATTTCCAAGCTCACGTATGATGCGCAAACGGGTGAAATGGTAAATGCCAACGAGTTTATTTTTGCGGGTGAAAGTGTCTCTTCCATCGATGTCTTTACAAACGATAGTTACGACAGTTTTCTTGCTGCTGCATCTAATGATGAGGTGAGAATATTCTCCATTAATCAAAGTACAGGAGCGCTAACCCTTGTCGATACTGCGGCAGTCGCACTGGGCGTCAGCAACAGTGTGAACTTCTACCACACCAGCGATGGCCGAACCTATGCTATCTATTCCAATAATACGAGCAATCAAGCATCCATTTTTGAAGTCAGCAGTGCGGGAGGGCTAACCTTAACCGACACGGTGACTGGCGCTGGGCATTACTTTGCCTCTGCTGGTTACGTAGATGGAGAACCCGTCTATGTGATGCCAAATGCGACCCAAGGCGTTGACCTCTATACCATTGCACAGGATGGCAAACTGGTTTTCCAAACCAATGTCGCAGATATCGTAAACGATCGGACTCCACCTGTGATCGTTCAAACGGAGGATGGGAGTTATTATCTGGTTGATGGTGATGGCGTTGTCAGTACCACCAAGCTGACATTTGGCAACAGTGAAAGCAGCAACAGTGACGACTCGAGCGTGACAGTGTCAGGCGTTATCGCCATTTCGGATATCGATTCAAATGACAACCCTAGCTTCGAAAACACCACTATCCAGGGAACATACGGTTCATTAACCTTGATTGACGGCGCGTGGACATACACCTTAGATAAGGACAAATCCGCCAATATCCCAGATGATAAAACCACACAGGATTCCTTCACACTTACGGCGACAGACGGCACGACGCAAAACATTGTCATTGATGTGACCGGTCACCAGCCCGCTATTGATTTGAGTGTGCAAGGTGAAAATACAGGTGGCATTATTGTTGACTTGTCGCCACATGCAGCATCCCCAGGCTTTGTGGAGAACAGTACAACAGGCGATGTTGCTTTCACGCTCGATGCCCATACAGCCGATCTTGTGGATGATGCCGATTTAACTGATTCACTAGAAACGCGCATCCAAATCACATCATTGCCTAGTAATGGCGTTCTGTATTACTTCAATGACAGCGGTGCCAAGACTGCAGTTGTGCTGAATCAGGTTCTGCCAGATGACACAGGTTTTGTTTTTGAACCCGACCGCCCGTCAGTCACATTCGAGGCTAGTGACGTCACAAGTCCCACACAGACCGCCATCGTCAAAGAGGGGATTACTGTGTCGGGCGGGACCTTCTCCGGCACGAAGCCAGATGCAAGCAGTACAATAACGCCAGCCAATATCACGTGGGAATTTCAAAGCGGTGAAGCTGGTATAGGCGTGGGTGCAGACCGAGAATTAACCTCATCCCTCAATGAAGTCATGGTGATCGAGTTTACGGGGAGTACAGATGTCACTAGCAGTAATATCGTTGTAAGTAGCGCCTATGGGAATTTCTCAAACACCCGTCCAGCAAATGGGCAAGCACACGCCATTGTTTATCGTGATGGACAGATCGTTGGTGAATATGATTACCCTAACTTGTGGGAAGCATCTGGAGGTGACGGAATCGCCACCATTAACATTACCAACACAGAAGGGTTTGATGAAATACGCTTCTACGTAACGGCCGCAGTAAATTCAAACCTAAACGTTACGAGTATCTCAGCTGAAGGTGTTAACACCACTGGAACAGAGTTCACCTATAAGGCCGTCAATTCGCTAAACAACGAAAGTGAGACCGCAACAGTCACACTCGGTCAAACCATTAATGACCAAGTGTCTGTAGCTGTCCCATCACAAGCAACGGGCTCACTGTCTGTTGTGGGTGCAAGTGGGACTGCGGCAGTCTTTGCAAACACAACGGAAGTTGGGCTTTACGGTTCAATTGTGCTGGTAGAAGGTGTGTGGACGTACACTGTCGATCCAACACGCCTCAATGCAATTCCGGATAACCAGAGTGTTCAAGATGTCATCACATTGACTGCAACAGATGGCACCACGACAGACGTCACTATTGTTATTGCAGAGTCTGAGGCCGCTATTACCAATTTCTATACCTCTGAGGCTGATGGAAGTCTTTCGGATATCATCAACATGGACAATGTCACTTACCTTGGCACGGCAGGTGATGACAGCGTTCGAGGGGGTAATAGTGATGATGTGATCCTTGCGAACGGAGGTAATGATCGAATATTTGGTTGGGATGGGAATGACACCATCGATCTAGGGTTCGGTGACGATTTTGTCGCTGGCGGTAGTGGAAACGATCTATTGATTGGTGGTGCAGGAGCAGATGTTTTTGCCTATTTCAACGGCGATGAGGGAACAGGAGCATCGCCAGCAATTGATCATATTGGCGACTTTAACACACAGGAAGATACCTTGAATCTAGCGGATCTTCTTCAAGGTGAGTCGATTGATACCGTTGAGCAATATCTCAGCATTGTTGAGGATAGTGATGGTCTCGCCAGATTGGACATCTCAAAGAATGGTGATGGCGTGGTAAATCAAAAGATTGTGTTCGATAACTTAAGCGTTAATGACATGGCTTCCGCATATCAAATCGATACAAGTAATATGACAGTCGAGCAAATTAGCAATTCCGTTATTGATGCTATGTTAATACAGTCAAAATTGATTGTTGATTAAATCAAACTAGTTATCAGGACGGGTGTGGTTGGTGATTACGGTTTTCTGAAGTGGAGTGATGGAAAATAAAAAGGACAGGTAAGATAGAGTCCGCATAGAAATAACCCTTACCTGTCCATAATGCAAAGTTGCATCTAAAGTTTCGCTTATTGCAAAGAACATCCTTGTTTACTTACCAAAATGTCATGAAAGGTAAATAATGTTGGCAGTGAATATTCGAGTAATCAATGACTTACTCTAGTGTTGCATGTCATCTAGCATTAAGCGCTAAGTCAATGAGACTTAAGGTCGAATTATCGTAAATAACCGACTTTCGCGTAATGATAAAGAGTTGCTAACGAAGAAGTAATACAGATAACTGCAACAACAAACCTGATGATCTGTTACTACAAAATACAGATAACCAGTACAACTTATACAGTGAGCTGTTACGACAACTTCTTCGTCAGCGTTTTCGCTATAGGTTAATCTTTATTCAAATCGCGAATTATTAAAAGCGATTTTTATCTCAATATGGCGATGTTGTATATATAGTGAAACACCACTGTCAGAATATTTAATAGTTAAGCGTGTAATAGGCGATTTATTGCTAATAAATAATGAGTGATTATATTGTTAACCTGTTGATTTTTAATGATTAATGCTTAATTTGTGCCAACTGGCATGATGGGGTGGTGTTAAACGCATTTTTTCTCAGTGGGTTGTTGCTGAATAACAAATGGCAAGAACGCTTCTAGCGACAGTGGTGTCGAGTAGTAATAGCCTTGCGCGCAATCGAAACCTTGGTTGAGCAAGTAAGCAACTTGCTCTGCGGTTTCTACTCCCTCAGCCACGACTGACATATCGAGTTTGTCAGCTAGGTATTGTACGACGTTGAAAATGGCTTTGGCATCGTCATCTAAGGGCAGAGACTGAGTGAAGTGCTTGTCTATTTTTATCTGGTCAAACCCGTAAGTCATTAAGTATTCGAGGGACGCAAAGCCTGTTCCAAAGTCATCGAGCGTGACTGTCACACCTGCATCTTTTAGCCATTGACGTACTTCGTTGCTCGAGGTGGTATCGAACATCTGAGATGACTCGGTAATTTCAATATCTAGGTTTTCGAGCGGCACGCCATGCTTGTTTGACGTAGTCACAAGGTCCGCGATAAACCCCTCTGAGACAAACTGTCGCGGTGATACATTGACGCTGAATCGAAAACTCTCGGGTAGTGCGTCCAATACCTTGCTCATGTCTGAAAATGCACGATGCATGACTTCCCTTCCTAGTGCCACTATTAGGCCTGTTCGCTCAGCTTCTTCGATAATCTCTACATGCGAGTGTATTGCGCTGATATCTGGATGTAGTCGTAAAAGGGCTTCACATCCAGTGACCAGTCCCGTTTCCATGCTGACTTTAGGTTGATAAAGCAGATTGAAGTTCTTTTTTTCAATGGTTTGTTGTAGCGCGTTGCGTATCTCTTCTTGTCGAATTTTGGCAAGGTCTGCTTGTTTGTCATAGAAGCGAATACATTTTCGCCCAGCATCCTTTGCGACATAGAGCGCTATGTCAGTCGCATGCAGAAGTTGCTGTGGACTTTGTCCATGCTCTGGATAAGACGCGACGCCGATTGAGCAAGAAATGCTGTGAGTGCCTCCCGGTAAGGCATCACTCAGACACACAGTGAGGATTGGCGAAACAATGTTAGAAATCTCTTCTTTATCCAAGTCTCCTGGCAGAAGGAAAACAAATTCGTCGCCCCCGGTACGACTAATTGGCACTTCTGGCGGCATCGTATTTTTGAGCGCGTCTGCGAGTGTAACAAGCAATGCATCACCAATTTGGTGACCATATGCATCGTTATAGGAACCGAAATTGTCAATATCGAGTGATACCACATGAAAAACCGACTCATGACGACAACGTGTCGTGAGTTCAGTGAGGAGTGCACGACGGTTTGTTACGTTGGTGAGCGGATCTTTCTCTGACAAGGATTTAAGCTCTGCTTTGGTTCTTTCTAAATCCCTCATGTAACTGAATGCTTCCATCACAGAGTTGTTGTAAGCGTCAACCAAACGGCCGAATTCATCACTTGTATGACCCTTTACTTTACCTATTGTGGCGTTTTTGTGTCTGCTCAATCGTGCACTTCGATCGATAGATTCGATGATGCTAGAAAGTGGGCGACCTATTTGTCTGTGGAAAAAAATCGAAAGAATAATGGCAACAAGTAACACTTCACCAAGTGTTGATAGGGCAATGGTGCTGACTAACTCTAAAAATTCGCGTTGAGATGTTTGATAATTAATGGATCCAACAAGGTAGCCCACATTTTCATCAATGTATTGATTGTTCCTGTGCACAGGAAACACAAGAGGATAAGTGATGGTGTCGTTAGATATGGCGGGCAACAGAAATTCTATCAACTCGCTTTCGGTGGAAGCGATGGTTGGTTGTGTTATCTCGGCAATGATGTCTTCGTAATTGTCGAGCAATACAATGTGGTCAAATAGCGTGTCACTATCAAAACCTTTGAGTAGCGAATAACCTTGGGCAGAGTCGAGATTGAAAGCCGCATACGCAGCACTATCAATAATGCTCTCAAGTCGCAAACGCGCCGAATCTTCTTTTTGATCATTTAGTCGATTGAGTTGGATTGAGGCGATAATGACGCTGAGTAAGACTCCGCCAATCAAGCTAACCAACATAACGGACGCAACAAATCGCTTAAGCAGAGGAGCCTTGGGGCCGGAGAATTTCTGTATCATTGTTTTTTCTCCTTAGTGGTTAATAGCACCTGACAGGAGAGTTGATATATTTTTTCGGGGTCATCACCGACGCAAACTCGGTAAAGCGCACCGCTATCCAAAAGCGTTCGATAGGCTGTGGTCAAGGTGGTGAGCATAGCGGGGTCTGATTGCAGACTGAGAGCCATATTAAGGACCAATGGCTTGTCTCGCTGTCCTAGATAGAAATAGGGAGTCAATCCATTATTGGCATTTTCGCTATAAGCATAGATGGACCAAAGTCCAGTTACATAATCGCATTTCTTGGCGTTTAACAGCGTGAGATTAGCAGCGGGTCGGGCAATGCCACCATTGGCGGTTCGATAGGTTGCAAGCACACTTCTGACAGAGAATAGGTTTTTGTTCGCTTCAAAACCGAGGCTTTGTAGATACTGGTAGGAGTGCGTATCTAATTCAGAGCAAACACGAAACTGCTTAGCATCGTCCAACGAAGGAACATTGAGATCGGTGCGACTCTTCAATCCAATTAATGACGAACGCTCCAGCGAATAGAGTGGGCCAATCCAATGAAATTTCATTGCGCGTTTTTCTGAATATGCGATCGAAAATATCGCGACGTTTTTTTCTTTCTGCGCTTTTTTGTAGGCACGAGCCCATGGCATGACGTCAATGGTGGCATCACTTAAGTCGGCTTCTTCGAGTATGGCTTTGACCATATCAACCGCCCTGCCTTGAAACCCTCCGTTCGGGGTTATCACCTGAAACGGGGGAAGAATTTCTGACACAACGCGAAGAGGCGTCGCAGCCTGAGACAATGCGCTAATCAGCAACCCAAACAATAAAAATATAAAATGTTTTAAATACAAGGTAATAGCCCCTATCGGTCGCTGAAAATAATTGAGTGTTGGCAAAGGCCAGCAGGCTCAGTGTTTTCATGTTCAACCAATAGTAAATAAACTAAGTGCGCATAATTGTCTCAATAGTGCTACTTGAAGGTACTTAATTCACGTCGCGATAAAAGATGGCAGCAGAGTAAATTGATAGAGATTTGGATGTCTCGAGAATGAAAGATCCGACACTAAACAGAACGCGCCGTGGCTGCTCAGTCTGTAAACGTTGGTCAGTAGTTATAGTGATTGTAGCTATTAGAATGTTGCAACTTCGATGTAACTATTGGGTGTGAAGCTATTAGGTTTGTAAATTCGAGATCAATGGCTTTGGCTCGCGAACGAGCCAAAGGGTAAGGATGGGTCTATTTGGAGAAATGCTCTTTGAAGTAGTCGATAATGTCGTCTGATTCATACATCCATTCTACTGAACCATCGTCTTGAGCAATACGAAGGCATGGAACCATGCTACGACCGCCTTGAGAGACAAGCGCGTTGTATGCTTCGCTGTCAGCACTGACGTCTACCAATTCAACATCAAGGTTCATTAGCTTCAATGCGGTGCGCACCTTAATGCAATACGGGCAAAAATTTCTGTGATAGAGGCTATGAGCGCTTAGATTTGGCATTGTAATTCCTTCTTTTTATTTGGGTATACCCTTTGATCGTACATTTTGCCTCTCAATAGACCTGACTTCGAGCATTTTTCATTCACACCTAAATTTGAGTTAGTCGTGCTTCATTGTCAGTGTTAATGAGTAGCGATAGCGCATGGCATTGAGCAAGTACTCTGAGTGCACGCTTGGGCTCCATGAATCATCCCCCCCAATGCCCATGTGATGACCGTCTATTCGCAAATACAAATGATCATCTTGCACCAATTCTTCTTGGTGTTTAGCTGCTGCTAGGTTCTCTTGGCTGTAACGGCTTACAGAAAAATGAAACAAGCCCAGAATACGCAGATTGTCGATGTCGAGTTGACGAACATCGCAGCGTAATCCGTTTTCTGATGGATAAATGTAAGGCGTGTGCATGTCATCGGTGAGGGCAAGGTATCGGCTCACCATGGCTGCTGATTTACGATCTGGATAGTTTTCAAACGGACCACGACCAAACCATGCCACGGTATCTGTCAGTGGCAGTGCAAGCTCTAACCCAACTCGCGGAAGCGCAGGCATACCGGGAGCGACATTAACATCAACGCTAAGCAAAATATCGCCAGACACGTTCACTTCATAGCGCCACAGCGTTGCTATTACCATGGTATCGCCTGAAAAATATCCGTGATGAGAGCGGATCTGGATTTGATCATTCAATATATCCACCGTGTTGAACAGGTTTTCATGGCGCAGAGAAAATAGCCCTGCGTCTTGCCATTTGTTCAGCCATGCCTCTGGGTCGGGGTGGTCGGCTTCACTGGCGCCAATGTCGTTATCAATGGGGGGTCGAACGAAGTTGTCTTTTGGGGCATCAAGCACTTGCTCTTCACCGTCAATGAGCCATTGCACTAAGTGCCCGCTTTGTTTATCGAACCCTAACTCAAAATGCTCGCCGCGAATGGTCCAGTGGTCGGCTTCTTCGATAACCTCTGGCAGCCCATCAGGACCAATGTCAGGCAAGGCAATGCTCGAATTTACGGGCAGCGCGAGTTGCCCCCAACCGATGACAGTGCCTTTGGGTGCCCAAGGTTCTTTGGCAGCAAGTACCACCTCAATATTGAGGAAGTACTCTTTTCCGGGCTTAGCGTCTGGAAGTTGTTCGATGAAGGTATGTCGACTTGATTGGGCGACATGCAGATGAAGTGGCTCTTCACCATGAGCGATTTGCTTGCCACTTTCTTGCAGTGTCCACTTTAGGGTCAGCGCTTCTGGGGGATGAAACAGAAATTCATGCTCAATAGTGACGCTTAATGGCGTCGCGCTGTTGAGGGTGTAATGAAAGCGTTGCTGTTGGTATTTTGCTTCGAACGCTGAAGGGTGAGGTGTGCGATCGGGAAACATTAAGCCGTTGATACAAAACTGCCTATCGTTAGGTGTGTCACCAAAATCGCCGCCGTATGACCATTGGTTTTTACCTTGATCATTGTTTCGGGAAAGACCTTGGTCGACCCAATCCCAAATGAAGCCGCCTTGCAATCGAGGGTAGCGTCGGAACGCATCCCAATATTTATCAAAACTACCAAGGCTATTGCCCATCGCATGAGCGTATTCGCACAAAATCAAAGGGCGGGTTTCATTGGGTAGGCCGATCCACTTTTGCAGCGCCCATTTGGGCAAGGTCACTTCTTGGTCTTCTTCAACACGCGCATACATTGGGCACACAATATCTGTGGCTTCGGTGTTGGCGCCGCCACCTTCGTATTGCACGGGACGACTTGGATCTCTGTGCTTCACCCACTGATACATGGCGTGATGGTTGTTGCCGACCCCAGATTCATTCCCCAGTGACCAGATGATCACACACGGGTGGTTTTTGTCACGCTCGACCATGCGGGTCATGCGCTCCATGTAAGCGGTCAACCACTCGGTGTTGTCTGAAAGCTGGCTCATTGGCACTAAGCCGTGTGTTTCGATATTGGCTTCATCAACCACATACAAACCGTACTTGTCACACAATGAGTAGAAAGCAGGATGATTGGGGTAATGGGACGTTCGAACGGCATTGAAGTTGAACTGCTTGATGAGTTTAAGATCGTCTTCGATATCTTCAATGCGCTGCACATAACCGCGATCTGGGTCAAACTCATGGCGGTTTACGCCCCGGATTAACGCGGGTTGTCCGTTGATGGTAAGCAGGCCGTCGAGAATTTCCACCTGACGAAAACCGACATTGCAGGCTTCGATGTCTACGGCGTTGCCCTCATCATCCAGCAATGTGATAACGAGTCGGTACAGGTGCGGATCTTCGTCACTCCAAAGCCTTGGGCAAGAAATGGTGATTTGATGCTCAACGCGATTTGGCCAGCTTCCCCGTTCGTCTATCGGGCGTTCGCCACATCGCGCAATCACTGGGCCGGAAATATCGACGCCTTCATCAAACAGTTGGATAGCCACTTGACCATAAATGCCGCGTAGTGTGGTTGTCAGCGACAACATGCCTATCTGATGGGTTGGATCTAGGCGTGTGTTAACGTCGAAGTCGACGATTTGGTGGTATGGCTTTTTACGGAGAATGACATCGCGGAAAATACCGCTCAGCCACCACATATCTTGGTCTTCAAGATAGCTGCCATCACTCCAACGCAGCACAACAGCAGTAAGCTGGTTGTCGCCTAAGGAAACGTAAGGGCTTAAATCAAATTCGGCAGGTAATCGGCTGTCTTGGCTGTACCCAACAAAGTGTCCATTGCACCATAAATAGAACGCGGCACTGACGCCTTCAAAACACACGATGGTTTGTGATTTCTTCCATGATTCAGACAGGGTAAAGGTGGTGCGATAAACCCCTGTTGGATTGTGTGCGGGCACAAAAGGCGGTGTGGCTTCGAATGGGTATTGCACGTTGGTGTAAATGGGAATGTCGTCAGTGTCCTGAAGTTGCCAGTTTGATGGGACTGGCATATTTCGCCATTGTGAATCATCGAACTCAGGGTCAACCGACGCGGATGGGACTGATTCAGGGCTCTCAAACAGGGCGAACTTCCATTGACCGTTAAGAGAGGTGCGATGTCGCGAGACGGGCGTGGGCTGGTGTTGGTCATCTAATGCTACTTCGACGCTAGGATAGGAGGCCAATGGGCAATGCGCTGGCAAACGGTTTAGATGCGTAATGGATGGGTTTTCCCAATGACGACGGAGGATCAATTCGTTATAGCGAGTCATGCAGCGTTTCTCTTCTTTGGGTTACCGGATGTTCTTGTTGTTTAAGATTGCTTCGGCGATTAGGTCAAAATTGAATGCGGTTTGAACTCATTTTCACACGAGTGTGAACGACAACAACATGGCACTTTCCGGATCCATTATTGGCAAGCTTAGACCAATTCGGATTAGCTGATCACCTTGAAAGGTCAATGGTTTAACCATCCACGCAGGTTTGTGCTTCATGGTGCTAGAAAATGCTGATGGAGCGTCCAAAATGTCTATACGATAACGTTTGTCTGGACACAGCACAGGTAAACGAAGTCGACCGCCTTGTGCGTATTTCGGCATGGCGAGTTGTGCGACAGCAAGGAGTGTCACAGTGTCATCGGTGACACCATGAATGCGAGTATTGGGATCATGCGATGGTAGGTTGAAACAATTGCCATGATGCAAAAGTGGACGATACTGCTTGTGGAGCCCGATGTAACGAGCAAAAGCGCGAAGCTCGTTGTCTTCAAGACCGACAGGGTCCAATTCTGCGCCCATGTGACCAAACAGCGCCGTAATACCTCGAAACGACATGTCATGGCAGCGTCGTGTGGTATGACTTTGTCGAGGACCAATGTGGGAGCCCATGACTTCAGGCGGGAAAAAATACTGCATGCCGTGTTGAATGGTTTGGCGCTCTAATGCGTCGTTGCAATCGGACGTCCAAAAACGGTGCGTGCGTTTGAGCACTTCATAATCAATACGACCACCACCCGATGCACAAGATTCGATTTCGACGTACGGATGCCGCGCCTTTAAGTCATCAATGAGTTTGTATAAAGCCAGTGTTTGCCCATGATAAGCGGCACTCAAGGCATGACCAGCTTGTACCAGTTCACGATTCATGTCCCATTTGAGATAGGCAATATTGTGTTCCGTCAGCAAGGTATCCAATGACACTAACAAGTAGTGGTAAGCATCGAGATTTTGCAGGTCGAGGACATATTGGTAGCGTCCAGAAGGTTGGGTATAGCCAAGGGTGTCTAACCCCAGCATCCAATCTGGGTGTTCGCGAAACACTATGGAATCTTTGCTGACCATTTCTGGTTCTACCCATAACCCAAACTCCATTCCCAGCTGATTGATATGGTCAACCACGGGCTTGAGGCCGTCTGGGTATTTACGCTTGTCGACGCGCCAGTCTCCCAGGGCTCGGGTTTCACCATCGCGGTTTAGGAACCAGCCATCGTCGAGAATAAAGCGTTCCACACCTAAACGTGCGACAGCACTTGCCATGTCTATAATACGTTGTGGTTGGTGGTCAAAATACATGCCTTCCCACGTGTTGAAATGTACAGGGCGCACCATAGATTGTGGGAAGTGGAGTACGGATGAGCGCACGTATTGATGGAATTTTTGCATCATGCTGTTGAGGCCATGTGAGGTAAAAACAGCATACATGGTAGGGGTTTCAAAGCTTTCACAAGGGGCTAAAACGACTTCTCCGGGGGCAAGTAACGCTTCGGCTTGCAGATAGCGTCGTCCGTCACTTTTTACGCGAGCCTGAAGGCGGTGGTTTCCGCTCCAACCAAAATGCATGCCCAGTACGTCACCAGTGAGGTCATTGCTGCTCGGTGGCAAGGCAATGATCCCCGGGAAAGACTCGTGAGAGGTGCGTCCTCGCCTGTTTTCTTGGATGAATCCACTGTGCTCGAGAGGGGTTCTTTGCGTTTGGAATTCATGGGACCAGCGTCCGTGGAAGGTGATGATGTCGGAGAATGTTTCATCGAACGGCAGGGTGAGCGCAAAGCGGTTCACTGTGTAGTTATTGCAACCAATATTGATAAGTTGCTGCTTGAGCATCAGAACATCGGTGTCTTCGTCGAGCTCGAGGTAGATGTTGATTTCGAGCGCAGCACGAGGATCTGAGAGCGTGAGTGTCGCGGATGACAAGCTGTCTGTGACCGCCGTCAGTTGGAAAACGGGGCCCCAATCTTTCCCGTTACGATGCCCTTCAATCCCTGGGCTGCCAAAGTCTCCTCGTCCCTGCTCAGGGCATAAGGCAAGCGGGATATGCGAATCTAAACGCGCTTGCCCGACGGGCGCGTCAAACATTTCTTGCGACAATGCATGATCACGATTGAATTGGCTGCCCCAGTAAACAATGGCTGGCACAGGGTCGAGTTGCACAATAAGGCTGTTATTGGCTGATTGCAGGTGTAAAAAACGTGCCTCTGATGACGAAGACGGTGTGTGTGTGGAGGCGTGAGAATAAGGCTTACTCATGTTTGTCATCCCTTTAGCGAGCACTGAACTGTCTTTTGCATGACAGATTCACGTGAGATCAATGTCGGCTGATAGGTACTACTTCTCTTTTGTGTGTCACCTTGCATGGATAACGCGATAGCAAGCTCTGCCGCATGTGTCGCCATGGCAGAAATGGGGTAACGCACAGTAGTCAGTTTAGGATGCATATAGCGGGCGATGAGGCTGTCATCAAACCCGACAACCGAAATATCGTGCGGGACACGATAGCCATCATCAATGAGCGCAGTAATGGCGCCTGCTGCCATGCCGTCGTTATAACAAAATATGGCACTGATTTTTTCGTCACGCTGAAGAAGGGCTTTTATCGCGGCTTCACCGCCTTCTTCATCGGGTGGGGCGAATGCAATCCAGCTTTTATCTTGGTCACTTTCGCTGTTTTTATCCGGTTCTTTCAGTTGGTGCGCGGCAAGTGCGTCAAGGTAGCCTTGCCGACGTTGTTGAGTATCTTCAATATCATGATCTGAGCCAATGTGGGCGATACGTTGGTGACCCAGAGCAATCAAATGTTCAGTCGCCAAGTAGGCTCCGTGATAGTTATCAAGGTAAACACACCGTGCTTCAAGCCCTTTGATTCGACGATTGATAAACACCATGGCAGGCAATTCATTCGCGTAGGTCTTTAACGTTTCGTCATCCAGTGCTTTGCTGTGTACGATCAATGCGCCGACTTGATTTTGAATCAAGGATTCGATGGCCTGTTTTTCACGCTCAGCGTCGTGATAGCCATTGCCAATGAGTAATTGATGACCTCGCTGGTGGGCGAGATTATCCACCTCTTTCACTAAGGTGCCGAAAAATGGGTCGGAAACATCGGCAACCACAACACCTATTGTGAGACTTTTTCTGTTCACCAATGTGCGAGCGGCCGCATTGGGGCGATAGCCCAGATCTTTCATGGCATTTTGAACCGCGATAACGGTATTTGGACGCGTTTGTGGGGAAAGGTTGATCACCCTTGAGACCGTTGCGACGGATACCCCCGCACGCTTTGCGACATCTTTAATGGTTGCCATTGCGACACGTCCTCACCGATGGGTTAGTGATCAAGTGCGTTCCCTCTGTCCACGTCAGAACCTACGCTATTCCTTCTCAAGCGATGCCACGGAGACCTCTTCGTCGGTCTGCTCTCGGTAAGTGAGTGCTTGTTCATTGCTATTGAACAAGTGAATATCGTCTGGTGAGCAGCGCAATGGAACGGTTTGGAATGCCTTCACCGCGTTGTCGCCCGGAATGTGAACTTTGAATCCGTCGATGCCATTGTATTGGCCAAACAGGTAAGTGCCGTTGCCGAGTCGCTCAACCACTTCACTGTGGAACTCAAAGTTAAAACCATCACCTCTGCCAATCTGAATGTGTTCTGGGCGAATACCTACCGTGACTTCTTCCCCTTCACTGACCGATTTTGCGATTGCCACCGTGATGGATTGTCCGTCTGGCATGGCAATTATCGCCTCTGAGCCATTGACTGCAGAAACACGACCTGGAATGAAGTTCATTCTTGGTGAGCCAATGAAGCCGGCGACGAAAAGGTTGTCTGGGTTGTGGTAAAGCGCCAGAGGCGAACCGACTTGCTCAACATTCCCTGCGCGAAGTACGACAATTTTGTCCGCCAATGTCATGGCTTCCACTTGGTCGTGCGTGACATAGATCATGGTGTTCTTCAGTTCTTGGTGCAGCTTGGCGATTTGTAGGCGCATTTCAACGCGAAGCTCGGCATCCAAGTTAGATAAAGGCTCATCAAACAAGAAGACTTTCGGATCACGCACGATGGCGCGACCAATGGCGACACGTTGACGCTGTCCACCGGACAGTTCTTTGGGTTTGCGGTCGAGCAAGGGTTCTAGCTGCAGTGTTTTTGCCGCACGATCGACGTGACGCTTAATTTCAACAGGATCAACGCCGTTCATCTTCAAGCCAAATCCCATGTTCTCGCGTACTGTCATGTGCGGATACAGTGCATAGGATTGGAACACCATTGCCACGCCGCGATCCGCGGGGTCGACGTTGTTCACTTCCACGCCATCAATGCTGATGGCACCATCACTGATGGTTTCTAATCCCGCCACTAAGCGCAGCAAGGTTGACTTCCCACAACCCGACGGTCCGACGAAAACCACGAACTCTCCGCCAGTGATATCTAGATCGATGCCATGAATGGTCTCAACTTTGCCAAAACGTTTGATAACGTTTCTTAACGTGATATTTGCCATAACGCATGTCCTATGCCGTGCAGTTATCGACACCGCGCATTTTTATGCTCGGGTCGTCCTTTTTTAAAAATAGTGTGTTTTTTGCTTTATGGAAACGTTTACATTCATAATTTTGTGAACTAACTTTAAATAAAGCCAACTTCTCCGTAACAGTATCGTTACATGTTCGTGGGTTGAACATCGTAAATTAAGGACAGGACGTAATATGACTAGGCTTTCCTCAACAGCAACGTCGGGCAACTCGCCAAGCAGAAGCAGTCTGACGTTAGCTCCTTGGTTTTTTCTCGCTCCCGCCATTGTGATTTTTTCGCTTTATGTGATGTATCCCATCTTACAAAGTGTTTGGTTAAGCTTTTTCGAATGGGATGGTCTTGGGGAGAAAACCTGGGTCGGCTTTGATAACTATGTCGAACTGTTTGATTCAGATACGTTTTACACCTCACTGTTTAACAACTTCCTCTGGATGGTGCTCTTCATGTTAGCCCCACCGATTGGATTACTTATCGCCCTTTTTCTTAATCAGAAAGTGGCGGGTATTCGACTGATTAAGGCCCTGTTTTTCTTCCCTTTTGTTATCTCTCAGGTCGTGGTGGGTTTGGTCTTTGCGTGGTTTTATGACCCGTCATTTGGCTTGCTAACACAAATCATGGTGGGTATGGGGTTTGACCCTGTTTCTATTCTTGCTGATGAAGATTTGGTGACATACGGCATTATCGCTGCTGGTCTTTGGCCGCAAGTTGCGTACTGCATGATTTTGTACCTCACAGGGTTGAACAACCTTGACCCTGAACAGCTTGAAGCCGCGCGATTAGACGGCGCTCGTAGCTGGAAGATGATGTGGTACGTGGTGGTGCCGCAACTCAAACCTGCCACCTTTATTGCGGTTGTGGTGACAGTTATTGGCGCATTGAGGTCTTTCGATTTAGTGGCAACCATGACGGCGGGTGGCCCGTGGGGCAGTTCCACCGTGCTTGCTTACATGATGTATGAAGAGTCGATCTTTAATTACCGCATGGGCTACGGCGCCGCGGTGGCTGTGGTGCTGTTCCTCATTATGGATATCTATATCGCCTACTTCTTGTGGCGCATGCTGAAAGGAGAGCGCTAATGTTTCCTAGACCGATTGAACACCAAGGAAAATTTATCAATGTCGGCTATCGCGTGGCGCTCTATATTGCTGTCATCTTATGGTTGATCCCGCTTGCCGCGGTGTTGATGACCTCTATTCGTTCCATTGCAGATATCAATGCGGGTAACTATTGGGGTTGGCCGGATGAATTACAGTTTATAGAAAATTACACACAAGTGTTCATTGCAACACCGATGGCGCGTTACTTGTTGAATAGCTTGCTGATCAGCCTTCCTGCAGTACTAGGCGCAGTTGCCGTATCGACGTTGGCGGGTTTTGCGCTGGCGAAATACAAGTTCAAAGCCAACGTTCTGCTTTTCGCCATGTTCATTGGCGGTAACTTCGTGCCTTTCCAAATCTTAATGATACCAGTCCGTGATTTAACGATTGATTTAGGGTTATACGACACGCATTGGGCACTGATTTTCTTCCATGTCGCGTTCCAAGCGGGTTTTTGTACCCTATTCATGCGTAACTTTATGGTGGGAATACCTGATGCGTTGATAGAAGCGGCGCGGGTTGAAGGGGTAAGCGAATGGAAAATCTTCTGGTATGTAGTGCTTCCGCTGGTGAGGCCTGCACTGGCGGCATTGTCTGTTTTGGTCTTTACCTTTATTTGGAATGACTTTTTCTGGGCGTTAGTACTGGTTCAAAGCGATGAGGTTCGTCCTGTCACAGCAGGCCTGAATGCATTGCAAGGGCAGTGGTTAGCGTCTTGGCAATACATGTCAGCGGGGGCGGTGATAGCCGCACTGCCACCGGTGGCACTGTTCTTTACGATGCAAAGACACTTTATTGCTGGTTTAACCCTGGGTGCGACGAAAGGGTAATGCTGGTTTTACTGAATGACGGATATTTTCGAACAACAGAAAGGATGAAGAGAATGAGAACGCTTGCAAAAAAAAGCTTTGGCGTACTGTGCAGTCTGTTTCTTCTGCTAAGTGGCTCAGTCAACGCAGGGGAGTTGGTGATCAACTCTGATGCTTCTGATCCCGCGCCGAAAAAAGCCTGGGCTGAGGTGATTGAGAAATTCGAAGAAGCGAACCCAGACATCACGGTGAAGTACAACCTGTATGACCACGAAGCGTATAAAACCACGATTCGTAACTGGCTGGTCACCTCTCCGCCAGACGTCGTGTTCTGGTATGCGGGTAACCGCATGAAAACCTTCGTTGACCGCGGTTTGTTTGAAGATGTCAGTGATATCTGGGCGGCAAATAATATGGCAGAAGATTTCTCCAGTGCCATGCCTGCAATGACCGCTGACGGCAAACAATATGGCGTGCCATATACCTATTACCAGTGGGGCATGTACTACCGCAAAGATTTGTTTGCGAAATACGATATCGCCGTACCGAAAACGTGGGACGAGTTTGTCGCGGCATCAAAAACGTTGAAAGACAATGGCGTCACGCCATTCACCATTGGTACGAAATACCTTTGGACGGCAGCAGGTTGGTTTGATTACATGAACTTGCGAGTGAATGGCTTAGATTTCCATATCGATTTGATGGACGGCAAAGTGCCATACACCGATCCTCGTGTGAAAGCGGTATTTGCGAAATGGGATGAACTGGTAAAACCGGGCTACTACTTGGATAACCACGCATCATACTCTTGGCAGGAAGCACAGCCATTTTTGTACAACGGCGAAGCAGCAATGTACTTGATGGGTAATTTCTTGGCGGCAAACTTTACCGACGAAGTGCGTCCAAACATGGGCTTCTTCCAATTCCCAGTGATCGACCCTTCCGTGCCAAACGCGGAAGATGCGCCAATGGATACGCTTCATATTCCTTCGAAAGCGAAGAACAAAGAGGATGCGCGTAAGTTCCTTGCGTTTGTGGCTCAGCCTGAAATTCAAACCATGATCAACGAGTCTTTGTTGCAGATCCCGACCAATAACAAAGCGACGCCAAAAGATGATGAGTATCTGAATGCGGGGGTTGTCATGCTGAACGAAGCGGCGGGAACCGCGCAGTTCTACGACCGCGATACTGACCCTTCTATGGCGAAAGAAGGCATGAAGGGCTTTCAGCAATACATGGTTCACCCTGAACGTATCGACAAGATATTGAATAAATTAGAGAAAACGCGTCAGCGTACGTTTAAAGAATAAAGATAAGAAACCTTGCTAGCATTTGCGGAGGCTCTCGACGGCCTCCGCTTTTTTATTTCTAATCACAATGCGTCTGTACCTCGCAGCTTGTCTCAGTTCGACACCATTTTGTCGCTCCGAATCACTCTGTTTCCACCGATTTCGACAGCGATACCTGTCACAAAATATTCGTTGGTGTACTAGAGTTAAGGAACTTGTTTTATCACTTCAGTGGCTTGTTTCAACGCGCTGATTAGTTTGCTTGGATGGTGTCATGCCCAACCTGATTAACGACAGTTACATGAACTCGACTTACTTGAATTCTCGCCCCAAAGAGCGAGATGATCAGTCTGCGGGTAGCATTAACAACGCGAATCTGACCGCCACTGAACGCGCTGAACTGCTAAGAAAAGAGCGTGAAGAGCAGAAACAAGCTGAAGCTGCACAAGAAGAAGCCCCGCAAAAGCGTGATTTTCGTGGTTTGATTGATAGGGTCGCCGAGCAAGAAGCGCAGAAAGCCAAGTTTTCAGCGTACACCACCCGACAACAAGAATTGCTCAAACAGGTTGAAAATACCATTACCCCGCAAAGCAACGAACGCAGCTACGATTTCAAGGTCTAGCGCAGACGTTTAGAGCGAAAAAGACAGTAAGTTTGAGCTACATACCTGCTGACACTCTCCCATCTTAGCGACAGGCGCCACTTTCTTGTTCTCGTTACCCTTTATGGTGAGTTATTGGACTAGAGTGGATGTGTTTCCCTTCAGCACGCAAAGGAGTGTGTATGTCTTTAACCCCGTTTCATGTCGCTATTCCTGTTCGACACCTTGAAGAGTCACGTACCTTTTATCGCGATGTATTGAATTGTAGCGAAGGGCGCAGCAGCGATTGTTGGGTGGATTTTAATCTCTATGGTCATCAATTGGTGATCCACCATGACCCTGCGATTGGTGAAGAGGGGCAAGTACGCTTGCATCACAATTCGGTTGATAGCCATTCTGTCCCAGTGCCTCACATTGGCGTGGTGCTTGAAATGACAGATTGGGAAGCGCTAGCAGCGCGGCTCAAAGAAAAAGGTGTGACCTTTGTTATCGAGCCTTATGTGCGGTTTAAAGGTCAACCCGGTGAACAGGCAACCATGTTTTTTTATGACCCAACGGGTAATGCGCTGGAGTTCAAATCATTCAAGGACATCGATGCACAGCTTTTTGAAACCTAAAGTGGCCTAGAAACTGATGCCAATAACGATACAAGCACAAATGGCAAAGAAGACGATCCAAGAAAGATGTTTTCCTTGAGAGGCGATGAGAGACAACAAACCATGAAGGAAAAACGTGGTCGCAATGACTGTTGCTAGCGTCTTGGCGCTTAATTGTGGCTGAGCGATAACCACTAACAATGCCGCAAAGCCACACCACGCTATGGACGTAATATGCCAAGCGAAGCGTAATGTCTTTTTAGTGAAAGCATCGCTACCAAACAATTTGGGTAGGTTGTTGCGTTTAAACAAGCGAATCAGGATGTAGCGCTCACCCAAGTAGGAGTGTGCAAACGAGATGATCACAAGCAATATCGCAGCGACATAGAGCAGGGTATCCATATTGCGTTCCTTACAAGATTTCGACTCTGACAATGCCTCTCAGAATAACACGTACTCATAGTGCTCGTGGCGTTTGCGTTAATAAACCTGACCGTTGAACTCAATCAAGGTATGTGGCTCGATAGGTAAGCCGTTTTCTTCCTCAAAAGACTTCACCATACCGCCACGATGGACAAAGGATGCTCATTGAAAACCCCGCCATCATTTCGCCATTTTTGTTCATCAGATTTCCATTTTTCCTACACGGTGTTGCCATGCCAAGCATGTGTAATAGCAATCACTACTTAAGAAATGATGAGAATGATGATGAGCAAACAAACAGAATCTAGCCGCTATGTTCGCCGAAACAGCAATGAAAACTGGCATCAGCGTCCAGCTCAAGACAACAGCTTCTGGCGACAGTTTTCTTTTGGTATTCCGTCATGGTTATGGCCGCTGTTAATTTGTTTAGTGTGGTTGATTCAACTCGCGGCGCATTAGTCTTAGGTTGTCTATTATGCGCGTGACCAACGTTTAACGGAGCGCTTTACAGGCTCTGGCAAGCCAAATACACGCAAATTGCCACTGAGGACTAGAATGACGCCGATGACTGATTGCCATGTCCACTCGTACCCTTCGAAAACGGTCGACAGAGACAATGCGATGAGTGGAAAGAGCACGGTGCAATATGCGGCTTTCGCTGCGCCTATGCGTCCAATTAACGCAAGGTAAGTGTTGAAACCGACAACCGAGCCAATAATGGCGAGATAAACAAGCGCCGACACATAAAGCGGTGTGGTAGTAAACGCTAATGAGTATCCCATTAAGAGGGCAATGGCAAACAGATACAGCGCACCATACCCCATCGCCCACGCTGTGGTGGGCAGCAATGGCATCCCTTTCTTTTGGGCGCGGGCAGACACCAAGTTTCCCATCGAGAAGAAGTAGGTGCCAATGAAGGTTACCGCAAGCCCTAACAGTATGGTCATGTCCATGGCTGAGTGAATGAATTGAGCGCCAAACAGCATGAGCACACCGACGAAGCCCATAAGTGCCCCTTGAATGAAGGTCGCGTCAGGGCGTTTTTTCTCAAGCCACCAAAGGTTCAGGGCGTTCAATATGGGAGCCAGTGAAAACACGACAGCATTGAGCCCGCTCGGAATGTACTGGGTCGCGAAATAGAAACAAAGGAAGTTATTAGAAAACAGACATAAGGCGAGTAGCGCAGCCATTTTGTGGTTTTCCGCCGTGAGTTTTGGTAGTGCATTTCGTGCAATTAGAATGATAAAAAGGGTAATGGAAGCCAACCCAAAACGCCAACCAACAGAGACAACGACAGGTGTGTCGCCTATCTGATATGCAATGGCAAGCCAAGTTGACCCCCAAATAAACACAGTGACTGCATACAATAGTGCGTTCATTTGCCGACTCCTCTGACTGACTAGCTTACTGGCGTTGTTATTATTGGTTATGTGCCCAGCGTGTTTAGGTCACTGGGGTATATCTCACTGTAATATGAGCAGAGCGCGATAACTTTCATATTCCTGCTATTTTTATAGATTCTTGCGCTTTTCTATGTCGACTCAGCCGTTTGAGGTAAAAGCGGGTACCCCTAAAGAAAAACTCGGGATATATTGAAACGGAGAAGAGCGAGAGTGGTATGGACAAGGATTCGTCTAAAGAACTAAAAAGACAGCGGGTTTACAACGTGTTACGTGATAACACGGCGAAACTGCATGGAGATGTCTGGCTAGATAATGGCTTAGGGGCTGCGGTATGGAGTAACAGCCATGGCAGCGCAAGCTATGACAAGCCGGGGCACCATACATTGAGTTTCTACTTAGCGGGTGGTGAGAACACCAAGCGCTGCTCCCACAAAGGTGATCTCTATGGCGGCGAAGATAAACTGTGTTTAATGCCAAAAGATCATCGTTCTGATTGGTCGTTTTCTGATCCCTTCCGTTTTTTCCATTTCTACTTTGAACAAGCACATCTTCAGCGTTTTGCTGAGCAGGTTTTCGATAAAGAAGGCCGTCATATTGAGCTGAAAGAATGTACTTTCGTTGATGACCCTTTTGTTAGCCAACTGGTTCGTCAAACCATGTTGAAATTGGATTGGTCACAAAGCACGGATAGGTTGATGCTTTCCCATGCACAACAAATGATGTTGCTGCATATGGTTAGACAATACTGTCATCAGCCAATGAAGTTGGCTATCAGCAGTGGTGGTCTGTCACCGCAAAATCAGCGTCGTGTGATCGAATATGTTGAAGCACATCTTTCACAGGCGTTTTCATTGGCTGAATTGGCGGCGTTAACGCAGTTAAGTGAGTTTCACTTTGCGCGTATGTTTAAAACGAGTTTCGGTACCACTCCGCACCAATATGTATTATTTCGCCGTGTTGAACTGGCGAAAATTTTGCTAACCCAGAACAGTCTGCCGTTGGTTGAAATCGCCTCAGTGTGCGGATTCTCCTCTCAACAACACCTTTCACAGCAATTCAAACTTCGCGTTGGTGCAACGCCTGCGGTGTTCCGCCGAGAGCAAGTCAAAGGCTACTATACCCAAACAACCTGATGGCCTCCCTTCGGGCGAGTGACTGACACTATGCTCGGTGTTATCCCTTTTTGATGGAGATGACTACATCAAAAAGGGACGCCTTGATCATAACGCCAGTCAAACTCGCTGAATCCTGCATCTTCAGGTTGTTTGGGTATAACACCAATTGCTCAATCTTGATACACAACCTCTTAAGCTGTATGCGTAAATTGTAGTGTTAGCTTACAAGTTTAAAACACGGTTGTGCATAAAGGAGACCGCGTATGACAACCAACGACACGACACCGATAGAGAAGTTTGTGACGGTTTCCCGTGCTAGCGGAGAGGTATGGGGTTTACAGTGTAAAGATGGCTGGGTGATCTGTGACTCATCCATTTATGAAGATACCGATGTGATGCCGTTTTGGTCATCAAGAGACGCCGCTGCAATACATTGCGTTGATGAGTGGGAAGAATTCGCGCCAGTGGCGATTCTGATCCCTGAGTTTCTGGAGGAATGGTTGGTCGATCTGGCAAAGGACGCTGTCATGCTAGGGCCAGATTGGGGAAGCGATCTCAGCGGTGAAGAAATTGAAGCGGCTGAACTGATTGCTCGATATTTACAGATTAGCCTTCCTCACTAACGTGTACACACCCGTACTGTCAATTTCCATTTACAGAATCTTCTTTACAGCGAGTGCTGCTGATGAGTGCCCCCTTGCGTTGCCGTTTCTGATTACCGACTGCTATTCCTTTTAGTGACTGTGTTGGCAATGCTGCCAACAAAAAAGGAATCGATTTGCTTAATTGCAAGCAGGCAGGAGAATTGAGGATGGCAAATACAACCATTAACCCAATGGGTACGGATGGCTTTGAGTTTGTGGAATATACCGCGCCGAATGCGGCAGGCATTGCTGAACTCAAGACACTATTTTCACTGATGGGCTTTGCAGAAATTGCGAAGCACAAACACAAAGACGTTTGGTTATATCGCCAAGGCGACATCAATTTTATTGTAAACGGTGAGCATGACTCGCAGGCCGAAGGTTTTGCTAAACAACATGGTGCGAGCGTGAATGCCATGGCATTTCGGGTGAAGGATTCAAACCACGCGATGCAGTATGCGGTGCAACAAGGCGCTGAAGCTTGCGAACCGCGTATTGGTTTAATGGAGCTCAACATTCCAGCGATACACGGTATCGGAGGTTCGTACCTGTATCTTGTTGACCGTTATGGTGAGAGCGAAATTTATGACATCGACTTTACCTTCTACCCTAATTGGAAAGAGACGCTAAAAGCAGCGGATGCGGGCCTGCAGGTTATTGATCATCTCACCCATAATGTCGAAAAAGGCAACATGGATGTTTGGTCTGATTTTTATGATCGGATCGCTAACTTCAAAGAGATCCGATATTTCGACATTGAAGGCAAACTGACGGGGTTGAAATCGCGCGCGTTGACAGCGCCTTGTGGCAAAATCCGTATTCCTATCAATGAATCAAGTGATGATAAATCTCAAATTGCCGAGTATCTCGATGCCTACAACGGAGAAGGTATTCAGCATATCGCATTGAGTACGGACGATATTTACCAGACAGTTGAAACACTGAGATCGCGTGGTATGCGTTTTATGAATACGCCTGATACGTATTATGAGAATGTCGACTCACGCGTGGAAGGGCATGAAGAAAGTGTCACCCAACTTCGTGACTATCGCGTATTGATTGATGGCAGTGTCAGCACTGGTATTTTGCTACAAATATTCACTGACACCGTTATTGGTCCTGTGTTTTTCGAAATTATTCAACGCAAGGGCAATCAAGGCTTTGGCGAAGGGAATTTCCAAGCACTGTTTGAATCTATTGAATTGGATCAGATTCGACGAGGCGTTTTAGACGCGGGCTAATACGATATCAAATAGAAAGAGCGATTAAGACGGCTTAAACCTCTAATGATTTATCGTTTTTACGCATATCGAACAGCAACTGATAGAAAAACTCTTTACGCAGAGTTGATTCACTGTCATCAAACTGAAGGCCTGCCGTTGGTGGGTCTTTTTCATTGTTAACAGCGACGACAGAGCCAGTTATCTTCCCGCTGATCGAATCACCATATTCCAAAACAATTTGAAGCGTTTCATCTTCGAAGAGTAGATGTTCATTAGCAGGAACTTCCAAACAGCACCCTGTTACAGAATAGTCTGTCATCGTCGCGTTGAACGTGCTGTCACTGTCTTGGATGCGAACTGACATGTTGGTGTCAATACGCGGCTGTTGGCGTATTTGTCTGTGCGCGACGTTATCGGGAATGGACACAATTAGGAGCCTTATAGGCTTTTGAATAACGCCCATGACCAAGCAACGAAAAGCGATGACATCCCGAAACTCGCTGTCGGTAACGGCACGAATGATGACTTCATTGTTGGGTATTTGAAATCGTTCGATAACAGGATCTTGACCTGAGGGGCAATCAATAAGAAGAAACTGCTCTTTTCTGTATCCGACTAGCCGAGAGACGACCTGCGTTTTACGCGGATCATCAGAGAGTTCGATATTGAGTCGAGCCCCAACGGCAAGAAGTCGATAGAAACTGTCAGAGCCTTCGGTTTTGAGTGATTGCATGGCAATGTTCCGTCAGGGTTACGCTTAGAGATATTTATTAATGATAGTCTTTATCTCATCTGTTTCTGCCATTTGAATAATGCGTTTATCAATAAATTGCTTGATTTGAGGGGCTATGTTGGGTGAATACGCCAAATGAATGTTGTAGTTTGGGATCAGATTGCTCGCCTTATGAAGTTGGTAGTCTTGGTCAGTAAACCCTAAGCGTTTTAAGTGGTACTTGAGGCGAATATCCATTTCGACAAACCCCCCGTTTTTTTTGAGACGATCGACGACTCGAAATGCAGCATCATAATTTTTCACACGGACTTCGCTGACTTGCCCTTTTGCGATTTTCACATCAAGTCCTGGATAGTCGAATCCAAAGAGCAATACGGCAATCTTCCCGTTTAAATCATCGGGTGATTTATAAGGAAAGCCATCATCCGTGTTGCTGACAATACTGTGTTCGACCTCAAATAGGGGGGATGAAGATAAGTTGACGGACTGCATGCCTCCCCATTGTGGACTGCCGTAAGTGATCCAGTTTGCGTTCTGACTGTCTGATAGCAAAGTCATCATCCGATTAAATGGGTAAGTGTGGATACGCAGTTCATGTGGGCTACCTTCTAGAGCTTTCATCAGAATATCTGTAATGATTCCACGGTGATTCTGGCCTTCTTCTTGTATTTGTAGTGGCTCTGATTGGTCTTGTACGACGTAGTAATCAAGCGTTATTGCATGGGCGGGCGAATGAATAAAGAGCCCAAGCAGACAATATAGAGAAAGTAGGCAGATACGAGAAACCCACAGACATTTTTTAGACATAGCAATGTTCATCCAAGTTTGAGACTTTTGGCTACTATTAGAGATAGCTGCTTCTTTATTGGGACATCCATAAGCCTAGTCTATGTTGAATCAAAAAGAGAATCTCCCTCACCCTTCGAGTATGGCCGCCAGGTTGGTGAGCAGGGTGCTATTCGTGTGTAGTCTGTTGGCATTTTTGGTCGCGGCGTTTGCTCTATTTCTTGACTATCAAGCGCGCTCTGAGCAACTCCGTCAGAATGCGTTGCTGATCCATGACACCGATTTATCGAGTATCTCAAATAGTGTTTGGCAAGAAGATCTCGAGCAAGTTGGAGTGATCGTTAAAGGGATTTTTCAGCACCCCGATATCTCATATGTTCGTGTTTTTGATTCTGACCGTGTGCTAGCAGAAGCGGGGAAAAGCCCGCCAGAACCGAAAATTTCGTATCAATGGCCAATGGTCCATCAGCAATTCGGCAATGAATACAGACTCGGTACTGTCCAGATCGAAGTGAGCTTGCAGCAAGTTTATAACGCGCTGACTGAGCGTTTTGTCATGCTGCTTCTGTTTTTAGGTGGCGCGATATTGGTACTGGGAGGTCTCGTCTTTTTCATTGTTTATATCGACGTGGTTCGGCCATTGATCTGGATTTCTCAAGGTGTGACGAAGTTTGATGCTGATAACCTACCCAAGGCAATAGAACCCCCCAAAAGTAGAATGGGTGAGGAGTTGGTGACCTTGTACACCCAATACAATAAAACCGTTGAAAAAATGCGTGAGTATAATGCTGAGCTTCATCAATCCAAAGAAACGGCAGAAGACGCAAATCTAAAGAAAAGTGAATTTCTGGCAAACATGAGCCATGAAATACGGACACCGATGAACGGCATTATTGGTATGTCCTCACTGCTTAAAGGCACGCCACTGAATGATGAGCAGCAAGAGTTCATCGATATGCTTGAAACGTCGTCATTGTCTTTACTGGATATCATTAATGATATTTTGGATTTTTCGAAAATCGAAGCGGGTAAGTTTGACTTGGAAGTCTTGGAGCTTAACTTGCTTGAGCTTAACCGCGACATAGAGCATCTATTTCGATTAAGAACGAAAGAAAAAGATCTTGCGTTTGAATGCCATGTGGATGAAAGCCTAGCGCCACTCTTGATGGGTGATGCGGTGAGATTGCGTCAGGTGATGATTAACTTGGTGGGCAATGCCGTGAAGTTTACGGAACATGGCAGTGTTCATGTCGGTATTCGACAGGTAGAAAGCAAAGACCAACAAGTTACTGTGCTATTTGAGGTTCGTGATACAGGAATTGGCATACCAGGGAACAAGCAAGACAAGATCTTTGAGAAGTTTGAACAGGCGGATGGGAGCATGAGCCGCAATTTTGGCGGCACAGGACTTGGGCTGGCGATTTCTAGTCAGATTGTCGAGTTGATGGGGGGACGGTTACAGCTTGAAAGTACGGAAAATGAAGGCAGTCGTTTCTTTTTCAATGTGACTTTTGAGAGAGCGCAAGTACCGGAAGGTGCACCGTTCGACTCACTGTTCTTTGCCGATGCAGCGATGTTGCTGGTGGACGATAGTCGATTAAATATGCGTATTACCAGCGCGCAACTGGGCAGTATGGGATGTCAGGTGTCTTGTTGCCTGCGACCAGAAGATACAGAAGAGATGATTGCAGAGCGGATGGACTCTGGGAAACCGTTCAAAGTCGTTATTCTCGATAAACTGATGCCAAACGTAGATGGTTTTGCGATTGCTTCTAGGCTGAGAAATCGCTTTGGGCAGCGCTGTCCAAGTCTTATGATGATCACGGCCGCGCCAGATATGCATGATAGTGTGAAACTCGATAATTTTCGCATCGAGGGGTACTTGTCTCGACCCTATAAGTTTAACGACCTCAAAAATGTGTTAGCGCGTATTTTGCGAGGCCAGCAAACGCAACTGGGCGTCATTTCGCTAACGGGAGAAGTCACTGAACAAACCCAAGCAACGAGGGAAGTCGAAGTGTCTGACTCCTACCAAGGGCGAGTTTTGGTAGTGGAAGATACCATGGTCAATCAACGTGTCGTACAGGCGATGCTCACGCGCCTTGGTGTCGAGGTCGTGCTAGCAGAAAACGGCAAGGTCGCGATAGAGATTTGCCAACAAGAGAGCTTTGATTTGATCTTCATGGATTGCCAAATGCCTATCATGGATGGGTATCAAGCCTCAAGGTTGCTTCGAGAGCATGGATACGCGCCTCAGACACCCATTGTTGCACTCACCGCCAATGCAACCTCACAAGATAGAGAGGCTTGCTTAAGGGCGGGTATGGATGACTATATTGCAAAACCGGTTAGAAAAATTGACCTAGAGCGCATGATAAAGCTTCACATGCCAGGGTCGGAGCAAGAGCAAGCCCAGACCAATTAAGTGAACAAAACGCATAAAAAAACGCCTGCAAAAATCCTGCAGGCGTTTTTGTTTTCACGTGGCTGTCTGCTTAATTTAGGATATTAAACGTTAAACCAGTATGTGAGTGTCATGTGGATCAGCGCCATTACATGGCGGATTTCCATTCCTCAAGCAAAGCATCATAATTGATGGTTTGCCCTTTCGGCTTCTCATTTTTCAGCTTCGCTTTTGGTGCGCCGGGAAGGTTTAGCCAATAGTCAGCATCGCGAGGTTTGTTGAGTTTAGGTCCACATTCACCTTGTACGTTGGCACGCTCAAGACGACGTAACACTTTATCTTGCGCCGCGGCTAAGCCGTTAAGTGCTTCTTGCGGTGTTTTTTCGCCGTTCGCGGCTTCTGCAATGAATTGCCACCAAAGCTGTGCCAGTTTCGGATAATCAGGAACGTTAGTGCCTGTTGGCGTCCACTGAACACGTGCTGGGCTTCGATAGAATTCGACCAGACCACCGAGTTTCGGAGCAACATCGGTCATGGCTTGCGAGTTAATATCAGACTCACGAATTGGCGTTAAACCCACGAGCGTCTTTTTCAGTGAAACAGTTTTAGCCACTGTAAACTGCGCATATAGCCATGCTGCCATACGACGTTTTGGTTCAGTAGACTGCATGAGCGTCCAAGAGCCAGTGTCTTGGTAACCCAGTTTCATGCCATCTTCCCAGTATGGACCGCGAGGTGAAGGTGCCATTCGCCACTTCGGCGTACCATCAGGGTTAACAACAGCCAAGCCGGGTTTGGTCATGTCAGCCGTAAACGCGGTATACCAGAAGATTTGTTGAGCAATCGATCCCTGAGCAGGAACTGGGCCCGCTTCTGAGAAGGTCATGCCTTGCGCTTCTGGTGGTGCAAAGTCACGTAGCCAATCGACGTATTTGGTGGTTGCGAACACCGCAGCAGGGCCATTGGTAGCACCGCCACGCTCGACACTCGAACCCACAGGGGAACAACCGTCTACACGAATGCCCCATTCATCGACAGGAACACCGTTAGGGATACCTTTGTCACCCGCGCCTGCCATGGAGAACCATGCATCAGTAAAACGCCACCCCAAAGAAGGGTCTTTTTTACCGTAATCCATGTGGCCATAAACACGTTCGCCGTCGATTTCTTTTACGTGAACCGAAAAGAACTCAGCGATGTCTTCATAGGCAGACCAGTTGACAGGAACACCGAGCTCATAACCATAAATGCCTTTGAATTTGGCTTTGAGATCGTCGCGGGCAAACCAGTCAGCGCGGAACCAATAGAGGTTGGCAAATTGTTGATCCGGCAGTTGGTAGATTTTCCCATCTGGACCTGTGGTAAAACTAAGGCCAATAAAGTCATCAAGGTCGAGTGTTGGCAATGTGATGTCTTTACCTTCACTTTCGATGTAGTCACTGATAGGAAAAACTTTCCCATAGCGAAAGTGAGTACCAATCAAATCAGAATCATTGATGTATGCATCATAGATACTGCGGTTTGATTGCATCTCGGTTTGCAGTTTTTCGACCACATCACCTTCTTGGATCAAGTCGTGTGTCACCTTGATCCCCGTGAGTTCTTCGAAGGCCTTTGCAAGCACTTTCGATTCGTATTCATGGGTGGTGATGGTTTCGGATACGACCTTGATTTCCATACCGCGGAAAGGTTTGGCAGCGTTGGTGAACCACGCCATTTCCTTTAGCTGTTCATCTTTGTTAAGCGTTGAAGGGGTAAATTCATCATTCACCCACTTCGATGCTGCGTCGCTGTACTGATCGGCGTGTACCGCCGGTGCCAGTAACAACCCGATCATGAACCCAAGAGGCGTCCATTTGGTTACAGCAGGCAATTGCTTCATAGTTTCGCTCCTTTGTCGTTTTCCCTAACCCCAACGAAGAACGGTGACTAGCCATACAATGGCAATCCCAAAGGGATACCAAATGGGAAGGTCCGTCATTCCGATGAAGAGAAGGTGGATATAGGCACTGCCAAGCAGGCCTATAAATAGTCGATCACCCCGGGTTGTGCGGATAGGCAAAAATCCTTTCCTTTCCACACAAGGCCGAAGTACTTCGAATACGGTCATGGCTGTCAACATGCAGCCAATGGTGATAAAAAACAGAGCACTTGGGAGTGTCCAGGCCATCCAACTCATCGTATTTCTCCTTAAACGCGTCCTAGTGCAAAACCTTTAGCGACGTGGTTACGAACGAACCAAATCACCAATAATCCGGGTACGATGGTGAGCACCCCTGCCGCTGCCAGTACACCCCAGTCAATACCAGATGCACTCACCGTACGGGTCATGGTGGCGACAATCGGTTTGGCGTTCACTGAGGTCAATGTGCGCGCGAGTAAGAGCTCGACCCAGCTGAACATGAAACAAAAGAAGGCTGTGACACCAATGCCTGAGCGGATCATGGGAATGAAAATTCGCACAAAGAACCGCGGAAAGCTGTAGCCGTCTATGTAAGCTGTTTCGTCTATCTCTTTGGGAACCCCAGAGATAAAGCCTTCTAATATCCAGACAGCGAGCGGCACGTTGAACAAACAATGTGCAAGTGCTACCGCAATGTGGGTATCAAATAAGCCTACAGAGCTATAAAGCTGGAAGAACGGCAGCAAAAACACGGCTGGTGGCGCCATTCTGTTGGTGAGTAGCCAGAAGAACAGGTGCTTGTCGCCAATGAAACGGTAGCGAGAAAACGCGTATGCCGCGGGCAAGGCTACCGACAACGACAGCAAGGTATTAATGGTCACGTAGGTCAGCGAGTTGAGATAACCGTTGTACCAGCTTGGATCAGTAAAAATGATGATGTAATTTTCTAAGGTGAATGATTGAGGCCAGAACGTCAGCCCTCCGAGGATTTCCTCGTTGGTCTTGAATGACATCATCAGTAGCCAATAGATGGGCAACATCAAAAATAGGATATAGGCAGAAAGGCCAATCGATTTTTTATTCATGGCTTAATCCCTCCTGTCCATGCTGGTCATGGCGGTATAGAACATCCAACACACCAACAAAATAATTAAGAAATATATGATGGAAAATGCAGCCGCAGGGCCAATATCAAACTGACCTACCGCCATTTTCGTCAGGGCTTGCGATAAGAAAGTGGTGGAGTTACCCGGCCCACCGCCAGTGAGCACAAAGGGCTCGGTGTAGATCATGAAGCTGTCCATAAAGCGCAGCAGAACACCTAGCAAGAGCACGCTTTTGAGCTTGGGTAATTGGATGTAACGAAATACAGCCCAGTTGGACGCTCGGTCGATTTTTGCTGCTTGGTAGTAAACATCGGGAATGGCGCGTAACCCTGAATAGCAAAGCAGTGCGACTAACGACGTCCAATGCCACACATCCATCACCAATACGGTGATCCATGCATCGACGGGGTCGGAGGCATAGTTGTATTCCACACCAATGTTGTTGAGGAACCAGCCGAGCAGGCCGATGTCCGCCCGACCAAATATTTGCCAGATAGTGCCGACGACGTTCCACGGGATCAGCAGGGGGATAGCAAGCACGATCAGTACTATTGATGCTTTGAGTCCACGGGCTGGCATGGTGAGTGCTACGGCAATTCCTAGCGGTATTTCAATGGCGAGTACGCAAAAGGAATAGATAAATTGGCGCACAAGTGAGTCGTGTAAGCGTGGGTCGTTAAGGATTTCGCGGTACCATTCTGTACCGACGAAGTAACGCGTATTTTGATCGAATATGTCCTGTATGGAATAGTTCACCACGGTCATCAATGGGATGATGGCGGAGAAGGCGACCAAGAGGAACACGGGCATGACCAAGAGCCATGCGCGATTGTTTTCGGTTTTAGTTTGCATCCTGCTCTCCCGTTTCCATCTCTGATTGTTGCGGTTCACCGGCCAAAAATTCGTCGATGTATAGCTTTAACCATTGAGCGGGAAAGCTGATATGGGCGTGGTCAGCCGGAACAGGCGCTTCTTCTGCAATGCGCAGTTTTAACAATTGTTTGCCAAAGCGAACGGTAACGATTTTATACGTGCCGAGGTCTTCAACGAACTCCACGGGGACTTGCCACGCGTCGTCTCGTTTTTCCTGCCACAGGTGAACGAATTCGGGCCGAATACCCACTTTGATATTGCTGCTATCGGTTTGGGCCAAGACATTGCGCTGTTCGTCAGTTAACAACAGCTCTATATCTTCAAAGCTGACATTGCCGTCGGGCGTTCTTTGTACGGGCAACAGGTTCATGCCTGGACTGCCAATAAAGAATCCAACGAAAGTGTGATTGGGTGACTCAAACAATTCGCGTGGTGTACCAAACTGCACAATGACACCGTCGTACATCACGGCGATCTCTTCCGCGAACGTGGCGGCTTCCAGTTGGTCGTGGGTCACGTAAATCATGGTGATGTGAAACTGTTCGTGAATCTGCCTCAGCTTACGGCGCAGTTTCCATTTGAGATGGGGGTCAATCACCGTCAGCGGTTCATCGAACAAGATGGCGGAAACATCTTCACGTACGAGTCCTCGTCCCATGGATACTTTTTGCTTTTCATCAGCGGTAAGGTTGCTAGCACGTTTGTCGAGTACAGGAGTGAGTTCAAGCAACTCAGCCACATCGCTCACGCGAGAGCGCACTTTGGCTTCAGGCGTTTTCATATTCCGTAATGGAAAGGCAAGGTTGTCATAAACGGTCATGGTGTCGTACACCACAGGAAACTGAAAAACCTGTGCGATGTTTCTTTCTTGCGGCGCTAGCTGGCTGACGTCTTGGTGGTCGAAAACCACCTTCCCTTCCGAGGGGGTCAATAGTCCTGAAATGATGTTCAGCATGGTGCTCTTGCCACAGCCAGAAGGCCCAAGCAGGGCATAGGCACCGCCATCTCGCCATGTATGGGTCATTTTCCTAATGGCGTAGTCGTTGCGACCTTGCGGAGAGGACGAGTAAGAATGCGCTAATGAATCGAGAATTATTTCTGCCATGCTTATCTCCTCACAAACGGCGTGCAGATTGAATGAGCTGCTTTGACTGGTCGAACACATACAGTTTGTGTGTGGGCACATAGATGCTGATGCGTGCATCGACGGGGTAATCGTGAACACCAGGTAAGTGCAGAACCATGTTGATATCGCGGTTTCGTACGTGCAGGAAGGTTTCGCTGCCGCTGATCTCAGCCAGTTCAACGTCAACAGACAGCTCAAGGTCGTCGTCGTTATGTGGGACCAAACTCAAATGGTTAGGGCGGATACCAAATTGGTACTGTCCGTCACTGAGTTCTCCCAGATCGGTATTGAGGGGAAAGTGAATCGTTTCATTGAACGACACATTGCCAGCGCCAACACTGCCATTGATCAGGTTGATTGGCGGCTCGCCGAACAGATCTGCGCATGTGACAGAAGCGGGATGGTGATATACCTCCGCGGTAGGGCCGGACTGGATCACCTTGCCTTCATGAATGAGCAAAACGTTTCCGCCCAATGCGAGCGCTTCATTGGGCTCTGTGGTGGCGTACACGGCAATCGTGTTGCGTTCAGCAAATAACTCTCGCATTTCTTGGCGAAGCTCTTCACGAAGTTTGTAATCGAGGTTCACGAGAGGTTCGTCAAACAAAATGAGATCGGCACTTTTAACAAGGGCGCGTGCCATGGCAGTTCGCTGTTGTTGACCACCTGAAAGCTCAAGCGGAAGGCGATCGAGGAAAGATTCGATACGCAACATTTCGGCGGTTTCCTGCACGCGCTCTTTGATGATGTGTTCAGGGTGTTTTTCTAGGCGCAGTGGAGAAGCGATGTTTTCATACACTGTCATGTTGGGGTAATTGATGAATTGTTGGTACACCATAGAAACGTTACGCTCACGCACAGGTATGCCAGTGACATCTTGGCCATTGAACAAGACGCTGCCAGAAGAGGGTTTATCTAATCCCGCCATGAGTCGCATTAGGCTGGTTTTTCCCGCTAACGTTCTGCCGAGTAAGACGTTGAATGAACCGGGTTCGATACGCAGATCGATATTGTCTAGCCACACCTCGTTATTACTTATTCGTGTGACGCTTTGCAGTTCAAGTGACATGAAGGCTCCCTGAATCAGTGTTGGGGTTAATGTGGTAGCGTGAAATTTCTCTTTGCGAAAACGCGCGCATACATCACATTCCGAATGATATACGCTAGAACCGTGCCAATAGTTAATGAAATGTTATCTCATTGATTTATAAATATATAAATGAAATGTGAACATTGATGGTGTGAAAAAAGTGTCACCTATTGTGTTGACTGTTAACAAAATGTGAACAATGATTAACGCTCATTTTATGTTCGAATGCGCATGGTGGGATGTTGTAATGAGCGATAAAGCTCACTCTCATAGTGAGATAATCCAAGCTTCATGGCGGCGCTGTCAGTCATTTGGTTTGTCACAAAAAAACTCGCCTGAAATTGTGAAACTCGATACCGGAGATTGGGGAGATGTTCGCGATCGGTCTCATGACCTGATTGCGACGACGCAAGAACAAGTCCTACCTTTTTACGAAAATATTTTGGTAAACAGCAACAGCTTAGTGCTGTTGGCAGACAATGATGGCAACTTGCTGAGTCGCTGGGGGCGGCCTGGTTTTATTAATCAAATGGAGAAACATCTGTTTGACGAAGGAACGAACTGGCGAGAAAAATACAACGGTACCAACGCTGTGGGTACAGCCTTGCAAACCGGAGAAGCCGTCGCGGTGGGGCGAGATGAACATTATTTGATAGCAAACCGCTACATGACCGCATCTGCCGCCCCGATATTTAATAGTGATAGGCATTTGGTCGGTGTATTGAACATTTCTTCGGACGCTTATTTGCCGACATCACATGTCGCAGGCATGGTGAAGGTGATGACACAATCGGTTGAGAATCAACTGATCATCGCTACTTACCGTCATCACTGCCACATGCTCACCTTTAACACCAGTAGTGATAACCTCGCTAGCCAGTGGGCTGGGCTGTTAGTGTTTAATGAAACTGGCGACATCATTGCTGCTAATCGGCGAGCGGATTTGTTAGTCGGGCAGACCTTAGTGGGTTTGGACATTGGGTCAGTCACTGGAATTTCGGCGCTCAAGCTGTCGGCACATCCTGAACATCACCCTCTGTCATTTATTGGGTTGTCTAAATACCGCCTGTTTGGAACGATTAAGCGACCAGTCAACCGCGCAATTCGATCGCCACTCTCGGCACCGTTTCCTATTTCAGGGTCATCGATTCCCTCTCAAAAGGCGGCTATCAAGCCCAGCGAACGTCAACTTCAACATTTGGACCTTGGCGACATCAAAATGCAAAAGGCCATTCGGCAAGCTCAGAGTGTAGTGAACAGTGATATTCCGTTGGTGATCCAAGGTGAAACAGGGGTTGGCAAAGAGGTGTTTGCTAAAGCAACCCATGCTTCATCAAGTCGCGCCCACAAAAAGCTGGTGGCGGTAAACTGTGCAGCGATTCCGGCTGATCTGGTGGAATCTGAATTATTTGGCTATGTGAAAGGTGCTTTTACAGGGGCGAATACGAAAGGCAGCATTGGCTATATCCGACAAGCAGACGGCGGCACTTTAATGTTGGATGAAATTGGCGATATGCCACTGCATGTGCAAGCTCGATTACTTAGAGTACTGCAAGAAAAAGCCGTGACGCCCCTTGGCAGCACCGAAAGTTATTCGGTGGATTTTCGTGTGATATGTGCAACGCACCAATCGCTACGAGAAGCCGTCGCGCAGAAAAAATTCAGAGAAGATCTGTACTATCGCATTAATGGATTGACGCTTTTCCTACCAGCTTTGAAAGAACGTTCTGACATAAATGCTCTTGTTAATGTATTACTGCCCGAGCTTGCAGGAGAGATCAGTACGCAAATTGATGATGACGTATTTGCGCTATTTAATCGCCACCCTTGGCCGGGCAATATTCGACAGTTGGTAAACACGCTTCGTGTTGCTTTGGCGCTGTCAAACAATGAGAGAGTGCAAACTCACCACCTTCCAGATGATTTCTTCCTCGACCTTCGCAATGACGTTATACCACTTTCATCACAGCCAGAAGTGACTCCTCGTGTTGCTAGCTGGCGCGAAAGCCTCCCTTTGTTGTATGCCGAAACGGAAGGCAACATTACCCGAATTGCAGAAATTTCAGGTGTGAGTCGTAACACTATCTATAAGCGCCTTCGGATGCTGGGCATCAAATAGCCAAAACTTAACCTGCACTATAAATGTCAATTAAATTAGTGTCTTGTTGCACGTTATTTCCGCATTGAGCCGAAAAAACTCATTACAACCCTAAATATTATTTCCCTAATTAGAGATGTGAGTCGCATTTATTGTTCAGGGTGATGTTAACCGTATTGCGTGTTTTTTACGCATATTTTGTGTGGGGATTAAGCGGCTTTGCTTTTCGCTCTCATGAATGTTTAGTTGCATTAGTGCGCCATTTGATTCGTTTTAGCGACTTATTATTCGCTTTTGTGTTATTTTTATGAATGTTTGATTGTTGGTGAAATGTTAGCCCAAGTGTCTGTCAAGTGCTTTAAATGTTAATAAATATATCGTTGAACTCTGTGTTTCTAGGATGTTAATTTTTATTCCGCAGCATCAATGCAAACGGAATTTATAAGAAATACAGGAACGTATTCTATGAAAAAGACAATTTTAGCAGTAGCAATCCCAGCAGTACTTTTGGCAGGCAACGTAAGCGCTTACGAAGTTCTAAGTACAGAAGATGGTTCAGTTGAAGTATTTGGTCAGTTACGAGCAAAACTAGAAAAGAAAGAGAACACTGACATTAAATTAGACGATGGCAGCTCTCGAGCTGGCGTTGCAGCGCAATACAAAGTGACTGAAGACTTTGATGTTCTTGCTGCACTAGAGTATAGCCTGGCTGACGAATTTAAAAACCGTTATAGCTACATTGGTGCAACTGGTGATTGGGGTAAGGTCACCATTGGTAAGCAATACCTAACAGCCGATGACCTTTGGGGTGTAGATAACTCTTACTTCTACGGTGGTTCACATATTGTTGAAGGTATGGTCTCTGGTGGTAAGCACGATAGTTCAATCCGCTACACATACCAGCATGACGCGTTTTATGTTGATGCGAGCTACGCATTGCCAGAAGATGATACCAACCCAGAAGTATTCGAACTTTTCGGTGGCTTTAAGGTGGCGGGTTTTGACGTGACTGCTGGTGTTTCTAAAGCAGAGCAAGGCCACGGTGCTGAGGGGGCGGTTAAAGCTGGTACGCTTGAAGATCTTTACCATACCGTATGGGTTGAGCGTTCGTTTGGTGACCTGAGTGTTGGCGTACAATACGCAGCAAGTGACATTGATAGCGCAGAGAATAACACATCTCTAGATCGCACAGGTTATGCAGTAGCAGGTAACTATGCTGTTTCTCCAAAATCAGCAGTATATGGCGGCTACGAGATCAGTGAATACGATGTAAGCGGTCTTCTTGATGAAAGTGGCGACGCGACTCTGGTCTATTTAGGCGCAGTACACAAGTTTAACTCATTCTTCCGTGTGTACGGTGAAATGGCTTATGCTGACGGTACGACTGCAGGTTTCACAAACAACAAGAACGATTGGAAAGTGGAATCTGGCTCAACAGCTGACAGCGAAATGATGTATGCCATCGGTGCACGTGTTTACTGGTAATCAATACCGTTAACAACGCTTAAACTTCACACTGTCTTTAAAGCTCAGCATTTGCTGGGCTTTTTTCGTTGTACTCGTTTAATGACCAAGAGCTGATTGATGGCACTTGTCTCAATGCAACAAAAAAGGAGGCAGTAGCCTCCTTTTGTTCAATCTGATACTGGTGACAGCATCCTATGTATAAACGCTTACTTCTTGCCTTCTTTCTCTAGGCGCGTCAATTCTTTGATTTGACGACTGATTTCGCGGCGTTCTTTTGAAATTTCAGCGCTGCTGATAATGTGGTCATCAACACGATCTTCATAATCTGCTTTCATGTTCTTGACGATTTCTACGATTTCGTCAGGAGTCATGTTTGGCTGAATGTAGTCAAGCAGGTTCTCAAGCAAAGTAACGCGCTTTTGGTTGTCGCGGATTTTTTTCTCGTTGTCCTGAATTTCCCGCTTCAGTTTATTTTTGCGACGAGAGAACTTAACGATCTCGAATACATTGTTCATCTGTGTTCAACCTTCTATGTGTAATCCTGACGAAATTAAACCACATCGGGAGCGTTGGAAACAGTCTTTTGATCAAGGAAAAGTGAGTAATTTTGGAAGTTGTAATCAGCGTGGAGCGTACGGAAGTATTGGCGGTTTTTTGTCGTCATGCTGTGAAAGAAATTGTTTGGGTGGCAGACCTGCATGACGACAAATGAAAGTAAATTACTCGACGGTCCCTTCTAATCGAACAGATTCGTTTTGTGTTTTTAGTGTCGCCCCTCTCAACATAGCGGTGACTAACTCGGTTGCATCAAATTTCTCTAGTGCTTCGTGTGCCCCTACTTGGTGAGCGCGATCAACACTGATTTCACTCGAAAGCGAGGTATGTAGGATGAGGTATGCTTCAGACAATGAATTATTGCTGCGTATTTCAAATGCTAACTCGTAACCATCGATTCCCGGCATTTCAATATCACTGACTACAATGTCGAAGGGGCGTCCTTGCATGGCTGAATCTTTCATTTTCTCCAGCGCATCAAGGCCATTGGCGCTGACCACGTAAGGGATGTTTATGCTGTCGAGTGCCTCTGACAGTTGGCGTCTTGCCAGGCTGCTGTCATCAACCAAAAGAATATGCATAGGTTTGAGCTTTTCGCGATCAACATCAGCGAGGATCGGATGCAGTTTGTCTTCTGAGGTTGGAAAGACTTTAGACATGATGAGTTCGACGTCGAGTAACTGAACGATTTTCTCATCGACATTCATCACACCCGTTAAGAATGCGTGTGTGCCAAGTGTATTGGGAGGCGGAGTGATATTTCTCCAATCGCATTCACTGATTTTTTCTATACCACGAACAAGAAAGCCGACCACGCGACGTTGACAATCGGTAATGATGATAAAGCAATTATCATATTCTTCTTTACCCACTGCGGGGTAACCAATTGCCTTTGCCATATCAATGATAGGTGTGGTGATGCCGCGCATGTTAGCGGTACCAACAACAGTGTGATGGGAACCTGGCAGTGCTGTTAGTGAGCAATATGGCACTATTTCACGGACTTTCAGCGTGCCGATAGCAAATGTCTGCATGGCTGAGAGTTTAAATAGCAGCATTCCCTGAGATTCATTAGCCTTGCTTTTCATATTCGCGCCTGTCACTAACAGTAGTGTTTTTATAATTGTACTTTAATTGTAGCGTTTCGTTGGCATGATAACACCTAGGTTGTTCTGATTTTTTTTAAATCTTTAGCAAGTTGTTCTGCTCTAGCGGCATGATTTGTAACGATCTGTTATTGTGTCTCTTCGTTAGGACTTCGCATTATTCTCGAACTTTTTCTATGATTAATAGTGATAGATAACACGATAAATAACACTGCCTTGATGAGTGGAAGCAGTAAATGTGCTTTACTGTTACTCACTTGATAGACAAAGAGAAATCACACCATGATGTGATTAAACATTGGTTTATACCCATGACGAGTATTCTTGATTCTGTAGACTCCCGAACGCGCCTTGTTGGTGAAAATCGACTTGAACTGCTGATTTTTCAACTTGGTACACGACAGCTTTTTGCCATAAACGTGTTCAAAGTACGCGAAGTGCTGAAAGTGCCACATCTAAATCAGATGCCAGGCGCTCACCCCAAAATTAGCGGTGTTGCGACCATTCGTGGGCATTCGATTCCCGTTATAGATATGCGTCAGTCCATAGGTATGAGGCCACTGGAGAAAGATCAGGACTCTAACCTGATAGTCACCGAGTATAATCGGACAATTCAGGCCTTCATGGTTGGTAAAGTGGTGTATATCAAAAATATGGGGTGGGATGAAATATTAGAGCCGCCGACCACAGGGCGCGGAAACTACCTGACAGCAATCACTCGACTTGAGCATGAAGATGCGCTTAAGTTGGTTGAGATTATTGATGTTGAAAAGGTATTGGCGGAGATTGTTTCTTACGATATCGGCATTTCTGAAGAGGTGCTCGATCAGGATCTCTCTCAGCACTTGATGGGGCAGAAAGTGTTGGTGGTGGATGATTCTTCGACAGCGAGGAAGCAAGTCACAGAAACACTAGGACAACTCGGCATTGAATGCATAGAAATGAAAAACGGCGCGCATGCTCTGAATCTTCTGAAATCTTGGTGTGATGAAGGCAAAAAAGTGACCGACGAAATCTTGTTGATGATCACTGATGCGGAAATGCCAGAGATGGATGGATATAAACTCACCTCCGAGGTGCGTGCAGACACAAGGATGAGCAATCTTTACATTGCTTTGAATACCTCGTTAAGCGGCAGTTTTAATGAGGCCATGGTCGAAAAAGTAGGCTGTGATCGTTTTGTGTCTAAGTTCCAACCTGATCTATTGGTTGATGTTGTTCAAACTCGCATGAGAGAAGCATTGGAGAATAAAACGGCAAGATAGCAGATAGCATGCATAGGCAGATCGGACAGCTATTTTGTCTGTCGCTTAAGGCTTTGGCTTGGTTTTGTTGAAATGAGTCGTGAACTCATGAAATGGCTCCACTACAACGGCTACCCACAGAATAACTTATTCACTTTTTCTGTGGATAAGTGAGTGAATGTTCCCTTCTACTCTTGTCGTTACCCTTGTATTATGGGAACTCTCACCTGAATAATAGATGGTGGTTAGAAATTGCTCACTTATTGGTATTCTTTCCATCCTTCACTTTTTACTTCGGTTTTGAAAAGCAAATTCGTTAAAATGTACGGCATATCGCACAAGGCCGTTTAGATAAAAGTTTGGAGTACATCATTGATCTCTGTTGAAAAATTAGAGGGATTAACCGCACGGATAGCGATACTAAATGAAGAGATAAAACGACAGGATGTCGAATTCTACCTTTTTGTTCCTGGTGAACTTAACTTTTCCAAGAACGTATTAAGTGAAGATGATTTCTACAACACGGTATTGTCGAATACACGTACCTATTTCACGTCTCAATATCACCTTCCTCTCGTACATTCACGCTTGGCGAGCCGGGACAAACTCCCGTCGGACAAATATCGTGTCAGTTTGAGTTTGTACGCCTATCAGTATTCATTGTCACTTGAGAAAACTACCCACCGTTTTTTTGATTCGATGAAGGATCTTTCTGAAGAAGAGGCGGTTGAACAGCTAGAAATGATCACGGACATGGCGGTAGAAATTCTACGTCGTCTTCGTCGTTATAAACCCAAAGATGAAAGCCTGATCAAATACTTTAATAACATTGATAACTACTTGTCATGGCTTACTGAACAGCGCTTCCTCTCTTTGGTCACTCATATGCCCAGAAGTGCGGCTTTCAAACCGATTCGTGAACAGTTGATTGGTGTTTGTGAATCAGAAGCCGCCTATCGTATTGAGAAAAACTACAACTCAATGAAGGCGCAAAATGATCCAACGCGTATGGTTAATAAGATGCGCTTGGCACGCCGTTTGATTGAGTACCCAGTCACCATTCGACAAAATGATGTGGTGTTAGGACAAACATTGAACAAGTTGGCCAAAGGTACGGCAACGGGGCTTGTGATGATCTTCGTGACCATTGCGATTATCCGTATGCGCAGTTTCCTCGGGGAGATTACCTTGTCATTTGTTTTGGCTATGGCGGGTTTATATGCATTACGAGAAATCTTTAAAGATGATCTTCGTGATGTATTGTGGCGTTGGATTCGTAAAGGTCGCCCTAAATGGCGCAAGTTGTTTACGGACCCAACGTCAGGGCAGCGAATCGGCAATCAACTTGAATGGCTGGATTATATTCCGTTCGACAAAATCCCAGATGATGTTCGCAAAGTACGTCGCGGTAAGCTTCGCCAACGAGAAGAGTCAGTGGTGCGCATCAAGATGGTGACGCAGATGTCGACAACCAAATTCCTCAGTGGTTATGACATGACACGTGAGGTGTGGCGAGTTGATTTCCGTCCATTCTCGCGTTTGATGGCGCGAGGTAAGCAGCGCTTCTATACCCTCAATGAGGGTAAAGTCAGCCAAGAATCCATTGATAAACGCCACCAATTTAACTTGATTTCAAAGCAGAAAAACCAAGACGGTAGTGTGACACTGCAACGTTGGAAAATCACAGTAAACCGCTCCAAAGTGGTGGATGTCGAAGAAGTCTTCGGCTGATCGACTATCAACGCTGTTGCTATGATCAGTGAAAGTCCTGTGGTTGGAATCATAAGATGTCCTCGCCACAGTCACTTGCTTGGATGAGTAGCTGATCGAGCGTTGATGTTATTCAGCGTGATTAATATTGCGGTGACGAATAAGTACATGTAGTGGGCAAATAGACGTAACCCGCTATGGTCGAATTGCGACACTGCAACGCTTCACCAGCGTTGGCTCGAGCTGAATCACCTTCGCCTCGTCGCTATTTTTTTCGAGCTTGGCAAGCAGTGTCTCCACGGCTGTTTGACCTAAACGATATTTAGGCTGATGAATAGTGGTGAGTGAAGGCGTCATGTACTTGGAAATTTGAATATCATCGTAACCAATGATCGAGAGGTCTTTCGGTATCGCAATCCCTTTTTCATTGGCTGCATTGATAACGCCCATCGCCATCATGTCGTTACAAACAAAAATGGCACTCGGCAATGGTCCTTTCTGATACATGCGATGAAATGCATCATAGCCACCATCACATTCGAAATTGGACTCAATGATCCAATTCGCATGAAACGCGAGACCTTCCTCATTGAGTGCCCGCTTGTAGCCTTCGTAACGCATATGGGCTTGGTAGCGATTCAATGGCCCGGTAATACAGCCAATGTTTTGGTGGCCGCATTCAATCAAGTGCTTCGTTGCTAAGTAACCACCATGAAGCGAGTTATCTTGGATTTTGTCGCTGGCAAACAGCATAGGGCCCCAGTCCATGACGACCACGGGAACATCAGGGTAGCGATCGAAAACGTCGATGTTTTCGCCTTCTAGCGAAGAGCACATCAGAATCATGCCATCTACACGCTTTTGTAATAGCGTGGTGATGGATTCTTTCATTCGCTGTTGATCGCCTTCTGTATTACACAAGATGAGGTTGTACCCTTTTTGGTAGCAACTGCGTTCTACCCCTTTTACCACTTCGCCAAAAAAAGGATTTGAAGACGTGGTCACCAACATCCCCAATGTTTTGGTTCGATTGGTTTTTAGGCTTCGTGCTAATGCAGATGGCGAATAGTTGAGCTGCAGAGCGGCTTGGTTTACCCGCTCTGCAATGTCTTCGCTTACGTAACGAGATTGGTTGATAACATGGCTGACCGTTGAGGTAGATACACAGGCCAGTTTCGCGATGTCTTTCATTGTCGCCATATTATCTAATCCTCAATACTGCTTAGTAAGAAACGCCTCAACTTCTTCACGATGAGGAATGGACGTTTGCGCGCCAAAGCGAGTGACACTGATCGCGGCGGAGGCATGAGCAAATTTAACGGCTGATTCTATAGGCATTTCTTCGAGCAAACCAGTGACGAATGCTCCATTAAAGGTATCGCCGGCTGCCGTTGTATCTGTCGCTTCTACTTTAAATCCTGCGATCAAGTGACCCACACCATTTTGGCTCAACCAAACCCCTTTTGCTCCAAGCGTGATCATCACTGTCGTAATGCCTTTTTGGTGCAAAATGTTCGCCGCTTGCTGCGCGGATTCATCGCACTGAACCGTGATGCCGGTTAAGACCTCCGCTTCGGTTTCGTTTGGGGTAATAACATCCACATTTTGCAATAACGCATCAGGTAGCGCGCGTGCTGGTGCAGGGTTCAGAATGACTTGCGTCTGATTGTCTTTGGCGACCTGAGCGGCTCGCTCAATGCCTTCTAACGGCGTTTCCAATTGCATGAGTAAGTATTGCGCGTTAGCAATCGTCGCCAAATCATCACTGATGGCATCCGCAGTGAGGTAATCATTCGCTTCTGCTGACAAGCAGATACTGTTCTCACCGCTGTCTGATACTTGGATCATGGCAATACCCGTTGGGCAATTTGGCTGCATCTTTATCCCGCTGATATTAATGCCGTCTAAGCGGAAACTTTCACGGATGTTGATCCCAAATGCGTCATCGCCCACGCATGCAATAAAGCCGATGTCAGCATTCAAACGTGCGGCAGCCACGGCTTGGTTTGCGCCTTTTCCGCCCGGAATAACTTGGTAGTTGCGACCATGTAAAGTCTCACCAGGACGAGGAAAAGAAGGGACTTGAAGAACGTGATCTGCGTTTACACTGCCTAGCACAACTAACTTGTTCATTGGGGAATCCTTGGTTCTCGAGGAACGTTTTTCGAACTTTGTCTATTAAGATGACTTTTAAAAAGCCTTTGGTTTTTCAACGCGCTTCAGCTGGAAAACCAAAGACATTTTCTCTTTCTTTTTTGCTCTCTTCCCAACAGGCGCTATTCGTGCGCTGAGAAGAGAGCAAAGAAGATAAATATCGGGACGTTAACGAATGCCTGTACGCACCGTAAAGCTGCGCTCTTCATTCGCCTGTAAGTAAATTAACGTGCCTTTTTCTTTGGCGGTTAAAAAACCTTCAGGGCGACACGTAGCAGGCAGAGCATACGCCGCGACCTGCTGATCACCACTGCACAAAATCCAGCGTGTCGCACTATTAAATTCATCGGTACTAAACTCCGTCACCATTTGTTTGTCACCCATGTTCATGTTGAATACCGCGCGCTTTGCGTATTGTGAAATACCATCGATACAGTAAACAATTTCTGGGTCGTACATGTCCGGCGTGTTCAGGGTTTGAATAGGGGCTGAGGTTTTTAATGTCTCATTATACGCGAGCCATTGTTCGTTTGGCTGAACATGAGCAGGAATCGTTTCGCGTAGCTTAAAGGCGTGGTCAGGGATATTTTGTGTCATCACCGCATCGGGAATGTAAGCGGCGTTGATATGGCACATGTACTGCAGTGGCATTGGCACGGTCGCGAGGTTCTTCACCTTCATTTGAATATCAAACATGCTGGCATCTTTTGCTAAGCAAACTGACGGTTGCGCCAAGTAATGGTCGCCAAAGCCCATCACATACTCATAGCTGCCTTTCATTGTGGCCGCAGTATCACTGATTTCGAGCCAAGCACTGTCCATCGCTGCGCAAGGCATCTCGCCATGCAGCATATGGTCATCTTGAGGTGTTGGACACCCCATGCGAATCATACCTGCGTGGAACGCAAAACATCCGTACGTCTCAACAATCGTTTTCGCCTGCTTCGGCTCTGAAAACATGTTTTTCATGCACAAATCGGTACCAAGAAACTCAGCGTCCCAAATCATTTGTCCCATAAATGGCAAGATAACGAGGTGTCCTTTTGCGTTTTTGATCTCTACGGCGTGGATGCCGGAGTTGTAAATGAAGGAGTAGATTTCAAAGGAATCTGATTGTGCAATCAGCACTTTCTCTTTGCGGAACTGCTCTTTGTAAAGTGGGATAGTAAACATAGTCACCTCAAAAAGTGGTCACCCTCGTAGAGTGACCACTCTATTCAATTATGCTGTCGCTGCCGTGTAAGAAAAGGTTTGCTTGTATTTCTTCTCACTGAAGAAGTAGCAGAACACACCTGCAAAACAGACGGCGTTGACGATGAATGAGGTTTGCATGCCCATGTGATCCGCCATCAAGCCTTGTACGACAGGAATCGCTGCGCCACCGATGATGGACATCACCACAAAACCGCCCGCAGTTTCTGTGTAGCGCGTATCAACCGATTGCAGCGTCGACGCGAAGATAGTTGCCCAGCATGGTGCGAATAGTGCTGATGTACCCACAGCAACCCATACCGCGCTGAAGTTAGGCACAAACGTGACGTAGATTAAGCAGAAAACACCAACCGCTGAGTAGCCCATCAAGACATTTTCTTGCGAGGTCTTAGTGAATAAGTAGTTCGCTAGCAACTTACCTAAGAAGTACATAATAAATGCATAAAGCAGGTAGTTGGCTGCATCGTGCTCAACCATGGTTGAATCCATTTCAAGCGCGAGGCGAATGGTGAATGACCACACCGCCACTTGCATACCCACGTAAGCAAACTGCGTCACGATACCTTTGAAGAAACGTGCATTGCCAGCAAGGTATGCCAAGGTTTCACCAAATGATGGCTGGTCATCTTTCTTGTGTGACACCGCTTTACAGTTCGGGTATTCCGTTACCGCAATAAGGATTGCCACCGTCGCGATCACACCCACCAACCACTTGTAAGGTTCTAGGGTTTGTTGCAGTACTTGTTCTTTAAATACTTCTAGCTCTGGGCCTGATAGCGTTGCCATCAAATGGCCAACGTCGACACCTTCTTGGAAAATAAGATGCTTACCGAGTAGTAGACCTATGATGTAGCCCATCGCATTGATGGTGTGAGAAACATTCAAACGTAACGTGGCGCGTTCTGGCTCACCTATCATCGCAGAATAGGTATTGCACGAGGTTTCAAGGAACGACAAACCAATTGCGATACAGAAAATCGCAGCCAAGAACATGGTGTAAGTGCCCGCGTGGGACGCAGGGAAGAACATCATGCAGCCAAAGATATACAGTGCTAAGCCCATCAGTATCGCCAATTTATACGATGTTTTCTTCACAACCATAGAGGCAGGGATAGCCACTAGGAAGTAAGCACCGTAGAAGGCAGATTGCACCAGCGCCGATGCAAAGTTAGACAAATCAAAAATCGATTTAAACTGTGTGATTAAAACATCGTTCAGCGCTGCTGCCGCAGACCACAATGCAAACACAGAAGACAGCAATAAAAATTGGAATATTGGCGTTTTGTTCAGGAATCCGTCGGCATGTTGCACGGTATTGTTTCGAATAAACATAATGTACCTTCCATTCTTCCCGTTACATTCAGTGGCTCGCCACGTTCGGCAACAGGTTGTCATTTAAATATTGTTTTTTGGAATGTTTAGAAAACAACGCCAGCTTGAAAAATCACGTTGGCATAAGGCGTACATTCACCCGTGCGAATCACCGCTTTGCTATCGCGCGTGCAGCGCTTGAATTGCTCGTGAGTGACATATTGGATATTGAATGTTTTGTTGCAACGCGCTTGTTCCGCTTCTAGCTCAGTCATGAGCGCTTGGTGTAACTCAGGGCTCACGGTCGCAAACTCTTCCGCCATCACAACCCCTTCGATTTGAGACTCTGTGAGGATCACTCGAACGGTATCAATGAAACTCGGTACGCCATGCGTAAGCGCTAAGTCGATACGAGAAACAGCATCGGGAATAGGCAAACCCGCGTCACAAATGGTGATCTCATCGGTATGGCCTAGCGTCGCTAGCAAATAAGAAATATCAGAATTTATTAGAGTTGTTTTTTTCATTACATCGACCTTTCGGTTACACGTCTTGCAATATTGAATAGAAGATGAGCGAGAAATCGTGCTGTTTTGTTCATCGAACAAAGCTCATCGAAACGTTTCGATGGGATAATATTCCTCTAGATTGGCTTTGCATTAAGCTTCCGTCATATGTGTGATTTCGATCTTTCTGGCGGCAGTTTTGGATAGATTATTGAGATGCTGATCATATCGCCGGGCTTGCGGCTGAGCTTTTAGTAGAAGAAAAGAGTGTTAAGAAAGGGAAAAGCAGTGTGAAAGCAATAAATTTTTAGATAACACGAATTATACAACTATCGAACAGGAAATTTACCTTGCTTGAGTTTACCGAAGTTACCTCTAGGTGCTAACACACCACTGAATGTTCAGCAGAGCTTATTCTTTTTCGATACTGACTTGAACCCCAGTTGGCAGGATACCCGCAGAAAAGACCACTCCATAAATAGTAGCGCTTGTCTTGATAGACTATAAGCTGAGATATTGATAAGGAATGAAGTCGTTCGAGTAGTCGCTTCACACTCTAGAACACAAAGGCCGGGGGTACCCCCGGCCAAGATTACTTATAGATTGTTGTTTACAACGCCGGATGCGGACATAACTTCAAAATGCGGATCGTCGCGCAGTAAAGGAAATACCTCCTGAATCTGATGAGCTTCAAGGCCTAACCAATTCAGCATATAGCCCGCATATTCTTCATGAGAAATCTTAGGGATAAGTCTACCCTCACCGTTATCATCATCACCTGCCTCATCGAAATCGGGGTATTTGCCAAAACACCTTCTCGACTCAATATCATCTTCAATTGGATGTGCAACAGTGGGGCCAAAGAGAAACTGTCCTCCTCCCCAACCATGATCTGTCCCGTTTCTATCATTGGTATGCATAGTTCGACCAAATTCCGACAAAGTACCTGTCATGACGCTATCATTCATGGTTCCTAATGACGCATAAAACAAATTAGTCACGGTTGAAAACTCTTTCATCAGATCACTTTGTCTTAGCTCTTGTTCTGCATGAGTATCAAAACCGCCTAATTCAACGAAAAACACCTGGCGGGTTCCGTTTGTCCCCCCAAGACATTTCCTAGCTTGAATCATTTGCCTTACCGCTCTTAGCTGAAGAGCAAAGTTAGATTCTGTGTTCCCTGATTTATAGGAAATGGATTCATCAGGCTGCACGTCACTCGATGAAAAAATAGATCTCAATTTATCAGAGTAAAAATGGGCACTCTTCATCGCATTCGCATAAGCAGCTGTTAACGGTGAAGGATGTGAAACGGAACTCGCCGACGGACTGTGAATGTAATTGATACCAAAAATATTTTGGTAATACGTCCCCATTCTTCCAAATGATAAGCGAAGTGGGTCGAAGCCACTTTTACTCAAGTATACCGCTTCAGTTTTTTCAGAATCCATTAGCTCATGCGGACCGCCATAGAAGTTATTGGAAATTGCACCGTCTATATCGTCCTGAATTTCATCAATCGCTCTACCGAGCCAACCGTTTTTACTTTCATCTCCGTCACTATTAAGGAAACTTCTCTGCCACGCTTCTTGCTGTTTATTATGTGCAAACAAGTTGCTAGGTAACTTCGCAGTACTAAGATTTTGATTGTTAGTGTCTTGAAGTAAAGTGCCGACATTAAGCACGACATTTGCGTTTCCAGTTTGGAAAAATGTTGATAATTCACTCATATCATTATGAATAAAGATGGATTTTCCGTTTTCATCTTTAAGCTGAGCATCCCAGTATTGACCTTCTATCGTTGGTTCATTCGTACTTTCTGAGGTGGGAAGAAAAGCGCTCCTTCTCTGAGTATATTTGCTATAAACATTGTTGTCGCCTTCAATAACATTGGGCACAACTTGATGGAAAAAATCATTCCCACCCTTCAAAAAAACACAAATTAGGGCTTTATAATCGCCATTGTTTTCATCGCAATTGGTTGATGCATTCACATTGAAGCTAATGCTGGGAACCATAGTAGCTAAACCCGTTGCGCCAATTCCTCGAACAAAATTTCGTCTTGTTACTTTCATTTTAAATCTCCAAATTTTTTGATCACTTTGCTAAGAGTGTTTATCTGCAAAAAGGCTCTAGATATTGCAGTTGACATAACCGCTACCAGCAGGCTCAGGAAGTGTCGTTCTATAAGGGAATGAATTTAGGTTTTGTTGCACATGAAAGTATGGAGACGATAAAGCTAACGAAAGTAGTCTTTGTGTCCAGTTCGAGGCTTGCACTGATAAATCTCCGCGTGGGAATGCATCAATAATTTGGATTTCTAAATCTTTTGGCATGAGAGAGTTAAAAAACCGAGTTGAGACGGCATTCACAAACCCAATTTTATCTGACACTTTAACGGCATTATAAAAAGGCCCAATGTCAACAAATAGTAACTTCTGATAGGTATTATAAATTCCTCCATCACTTGAAGTTAGGCAAGTGTTTGTATTGGTGATTCCCTCGCCATAAGAAATATTCCTACTAAACATGCCGTATATATGATTTTGAACAGAGATAATGTGTGACCAATCCATTATCTGCAGTTCCGGTGAAGTCAAGCTACTATCTTTGTACTCAAAAGGTAACAAGTCGACTGGCTGATAATCAGGTAAGTAAAAATTAAAAACAGAAGGAGAGCCAAGTGGGTATTGGTTACATGTTTTGGAATATCTCAAATTGTTTTTAATTCTTTTATTAGACTGGTCCCCACCATTTCCAACGTTAGGGAGTACGTCGACATTCAAGGCACGATATATGTATACAAGCGACAACCAAGGCTCCCGAATTTTGCTCATATATGTTGGAGGAGCAGTATAAACTTCATTGTCAGAAATAATTGCCCAAATAACAGCTTTCAATTGGCCTTTCTCTTCTCCAGCCGCTGGAGCAGGTTGTTTCAGTTCTACGAGTTTTTCCGTGCCATCATTGAACACATCCACGATACGCTGTAAGTAAGCACTGCTCGGATTTGATGTAACCAAAAGCTGTATGAGTTTATAGCAGATATTAATCGCGGTGGAAGGATGGTTCTGTAGAGCTTCCAGTAGTATTTCTAAATCAGTTTCACTATTGTCTGTACCTTCATTTTCGTCATAATTTTCATTACCAGCATTAAAAAAAAGTGTCCCATTAAATAAACTCTTGGATTCTGAATCACGGATTTCGGAGTCTTCTAACTGAATCATTGGGGTATGCCAGCTATCATTATTTCTCACCCAGCCCGTGAAGACTCGAGCTAGTTCACGAATGTCATCTTCGGTATAACAAGGGATACGTTTGTTATCGGTATCAAGTTTGTAAGTGGCTTCAAGCCCATCTAAGTTATGGTCAATTTCCCTCTCATGAAGTCCACAAGAAAACAACTGGAGAATTTCTCGCGCATAGTTTTCATCAGGGTTATCTTTTGAGTTGTTAACCATGGTTAGGTAATGCCCCATGACTGGCGAGCGAGTAACATCACGAAGAAGATCTTTGTATGTACCAAAAGCATTCTTTACCAGTAGGTCATAGTAATTTGCCAGTGCAGTTGGTCTACCGCTCAGCTCGGCATCTTTATCGGAAACAACGAAAATCTGACTGAGTGCATAGGCGATACGTTGTCTAAGTTGGTCGGGTTTATAGAAAGCGATATCCAGCCATGCACGAATCCTTGCGTCTGATTCGACCCCGTCTCCAATTTGTAGTTCTGTTTGTGTTTCATGTGATGATTCATCAAGGCTAACTTGGTCATTGAACCAAGTCACCGTGCTTTTATTTAGTAAGTCTACGCTTTCACCTTTTTTAGGTCCAAAAGTGCATAGATCTAACCACCTTAACGCACGCGGTCGGATAGAAAAATTCAGCATTGCATTACTCATGATATTGATGTCCCATTTGTGATTGTTTATCCGTTGGTCTGATTTGGAATTAGACGAGATATTACAGGGGAGTCTTTTAGTATGTTCGAGTGAAAGTTAGTTCACCAACTCCAGTGTAAATTTAATTATTTTGAACTCTAACTTCACAATAATTATCGGTCAATAATAAAGTGTCTAATTATGTGGACATTAATGAGATTGGTATTTGTGGATATAAGCCCATGGTTTCTCATGCAACATGAGACATATTATAAATGCTGACAAATTTAATTTGGATTATAGAAAAGGTGTTTGAAAGTTAAGAATGATATTTATCAGGAGTCAAGAACGAGACTTTAATGATTAAGTGAAGTCTTTGGGAGGGTGCGAATAATGTTGAAGCATTAAAGTTTACGATGTTCAAAAATAATTATATTAAATTTCTTACTGAATAATTTTCTAACCGTTGTGTTGGTGTTGAAAATGTCGATGCTTTTTTTGGCAATTAAAATGTGTCTGTTGCTGGTTTACTTCGGCTGATTCATCTCCAGTCTATGCTGCTCAATGAAAGTCCCTTGCTTGGATGAGTAACTGATCGAGCGTCGATGTCATGTCGATCAAGCGTCCAGCAATAATATGCACGACGTCACCTTCTCGCTCTAAAATTCCTTTTATCTTTAATATTTTGGCTGTGACAAACGGGGTGTTCTGCGCTCTTGCTGTTGCTAACCACACCACCACGTTGATATTGCCGGTTTGGTCTTCCAAGGTCATGAAAGTAACGCCACTTGCTGTGCCGGGGCGTTGGCGTCCTGTCACGACTCCAGCAACTGTTACGGCAGATCCGGATTTGACAGTGGAGAGTTCACTGGCAAGGCGATGCTTTCCCAATTTCCCACTTTCATCTAATAACGCAATGGGGTGCTTACCCAGCGTGAGCCCGATTGCGGCATAGTCTTCAATTACATCCTCAATGGCGGTGGGGGATTGAATGGTTTGTATGTCATTATCTGTAGGCGTGGTATTCGCAAGCAATGGCAGGGTGTGGGTGTCGTCCATCATTTGCCATCGCGCCGAAAAGCGATTGTTAGCAAGAACCTGCGTGGCATTAGCACTGGCGAGTGCTTGGAGATCACCCCTGTTCATACCACATTGGCGCAGTTCATTGATGTGCTGAAAGCCGTGAATGGGTCGATGGGAAAGAAGTAATGCCCCCCCTTGCGCAGAAAAGCCATTTATAAGACGAAGACCCAAACGTAGTGCGTATTGGTGGTTCTCTACAACTTGTTGGTGATCCCAATCGCTGCAGTTCACACATACCGGTAGGATTTTCACACCATGACGATTGGCATCTTGAAGTAGCTGGGAGGGGCTATAAAACCCCATGGGCTGGCTGTTGAGCAAGGCGCAGTAGAAGGCAACCGGATAGTAATGTTTGAGCCAAGACGAGGTATATGCCAATACAGCAAAGGAAGCACTGTGGGATTCGGGAAAACCATACTCACCAAAGCCTTGTATCTGCTTAAATATTTGTTCCGCGAACGCGATATCGTAACCTCGTTCTTGCATCCCATTGATTAGCTTTTCGCGAAAAGGTGCGAGCTTACCACTGCGCTTCCATGCCGCCATGGCACGACGGAGTTGATCCGCTTCACCGCCACTGAAGCCCGCAGCCACCATGGCGAGTTGAATCACTTGCTCCTGAAAGATAGGCACTCCCATGGTGCGAGAAAGTACAGACTCAACCTCCTTTGAGGGATAGGAAACGGCTTCTTTCCCCCAGCGACGTTTTAAGTAAGGATGCACCATGTCCCCTTGGATTGGACCAGGACGCACGATGGCTATCTGTATAACCAAATCGTAATAACAGGCGGGTCTCAGCCTTGGCAGCATGTTAATTTGCGCACGGGACTCCACCTGAAAAACACCCACGGAATCGCCCTTTTGTAGCTGTTGATAGACTTGTGGGTCGTCTCCCATGGCAGTAATGTCTGCGATTGATAAGGCACGTTTATCATGCTGGCGAATTATCGCAAATGCCTTACGAATAGCACTTAGCATACCCAAAGCCAGAATATCGACTTTGAGTAATCCTAGAGATTCGAGGTCGTCTTTGTCCCATTGGATCACGCTTCGTTCTGCCATGGCGGCATTTTCAATAGGAACCAGTTCATACAATGGCCCAGCGGAAATAATGAACCCACCGACGTGTTGGCTTAAATGGCGAGGAAACCCGCGTATCTCTTCCACTAATTCCAATAACCAGCGCCCGTGATGAGACTCAATGTCTAATCCTAGCGCTTTGAGTTGCTCGGTCTTATCGAGCTCTTTGTCCCTGTGGTTAAGGTTTTTGATGTAGTAATCGAGTTGTGTTTCGTTGATGCCTAATGCTTTTCCGACATCTCGAAATGCACTTTTAAACCGATAAGTGATCACGGTGGCAGCCAGTGCGGCGCGCTGACGACCGTATTTTTGGTAAATATACTGGAAGATTTCCTCACGCCGCTCGTGTTCAAAATCCACATCAATGTCAGGGGGCTCATCGCGTTCTTTGGAAATGAAGCGCTCGAATAGCACATTAACTTTGTCGGGGTTTACCGCAGTGATCTCTAGGCAGTAACACACCACTGAATTCGCCGCCGATCCCCGCCCTTGGTACAAAATCCCCTGTGATTTGGCAAACTGAACAATGTCGTAAATGGTGAGGAAAAAGAATTCATATTTTTGCTCCGCAATGAGCACCAATTCTTTTTCAATGATGGCGCGAATATCAGGGCGAATGCCGTCTGGAAATCGCAGTTTGATACCTTGCTCAACAAGGTGGCGAAGGTAATGACTAACCGTGTACCCATCGGGGACTAACTCTGCAGGGTATTCGTAGCGTAATTCGCTTAGACAGAAGTTGCACCGCTTAACAATGCTGGCGGTTTCTTGTATCCACACTGGCGGGTAGAGCTTAGTGATTTTGTCGAGAGGCTTTAGCGCTTGCTCTCCATTGCGAGGCAGTGACAGTCCGCACTCATGAAGCGGCTTTCTTAAACGAATGGCAGTTAGCACATCAAGGAGAGGCTGGCGTCTTGGGTGGTGCATGAGAATGTCATTGGTGCACACGATGGGAAGGGCGAGTGAACTAGCCAGTGTTTCTATCAAGGTAAGGTAGCGGGATTCATCAGGCAGTAGAAGACGTTCAGCGCCAATCCAGAGCCGCTCATCAAACATGTTTTTTAGCCAATGTTGGAAAGGCGTTTTCTCGTTGTTTTGTTCGTGATCAAGCGTTGGAAGCCAAATACACAGGCAGTGTTTGATATGGTCAAAATCATCACTCATAACCTGATAACGCCCTTTTTCACTGCGCATACGCGCTTGGGTGATCAGCCGCGCCAATTCGCCATAAGCCGTTCGACTCGGGCAAAGCAGAATCAATTTTTCTCCTTGGTATGTGATTTCCGACCCGACAATGAGTGTGAGCGAGAGTTGCTGATCCCGAATGGCGGTGTAAGCACGTACTACGCCAGCAAGTGAACATTCATCAGTAATGGCGAGGGCTTTATACCCCAAGGTTTCAGCGCGAAAGACTAACTCTTCAGGGTGAGATGCTCCCGTTAAAAAGCTGTAGTTACTTTTACAATGTAACTCGCCAAACCAAGGGTGTTGAGCTGATGGGCTATTTGTCATGTTGAATCCGTTTAGCAAAAAAGACCATGCTCAAACCACTCGCCTGTTGCCGTTCGAAATACCCAGCACCATTGCCCTTGCTGATTACGTGCGATGAAATAATCGCGTTGAATGGGGGTTTTGTCCCACCACCCTCCGCTGATGCGCTCAGGGCCTGTTAATGTCTCTGGTCGAGCGAGCAGAGGCCGTGGCGACATGTGCAGCAGTGATGGTCGCGATGGAAGATGAGTGGGTAGTGTTTGTTCGCAGGCGTGTAATGGAGGCTGTCGGCGAAAAGCATGTTCAGGGCGATGATCGTTTTTGAGCGTTAAGCTATACACCGCCTGCTTTCCCGCTTTTGCCTGCATAAGGCTAATGAGCTCGCCAGATGTCAGTTGCCCGCGTTTTCCAGCGAATAAGTCTTGGGTCGGGGATTGTTTGGGCAGCAAGGTGCTCGCTTCAAGGCGGATATGGGTAACAGGTGCATCGAGTGTGAGTTTTTCTAAGTGCAGTTGGAGTAAAGGCATCCATCGATTGGCGCGAGATTCAGGCGCCGCGGCCGACAGCGTCAGCGTTTTGTCATCCTTTTCACGCTGGGTGAATATCAGCATGACATTCGGAACCACCGCCTCTCTGGCATCTAGAAACTTCTCCATTTCTTTGAGCATACGTTGGAGTGGGAAGCACAGGGTTTGGCTGTTGGCTATCTCATGTAAGAGCTCTATGGATTGCTGGAAGTGCTCAGGCGGTGTGAAAAAGGTTTGCTTGGCGGTTTGGGTCTGTGTCAGAGCGCGAAGTTGTTCAGGCACACTTTTCCCAAATCGCTGCCCTAAAGAGGAAATGGGTAAAGCAAAAAGTTGTTTGGCTTGGCGAAATCCCATGCGCTCAAATTGCACGGCTTGTTTGTCGGTAAAGCCCAATTGACGAACATTAAGTGCATCCAAAGCACTTTGTGTGGACTCTGGTGTGAGAAACCCTTTGTCGGACTTGGCTTGCGCCAGTTTTAATGCAGCTTCAGGGTAGGGACTTAGCGCAAAGTGAAAGGTCACGTTTTCATTTGTTAATAACGGCAATAAGGTATGCCAGTAATGGTCGAGAGACCTATAGAGCTTGAGCATAGGGGAGACTTTCATGAGCAAGCCATTTGGGGGATAAAGCACAATGTCGGCGTTGACTTGATAAAGCACAGAAGCCAATTGCAATAAGCGTTCAGCCTCGTTTTTTCCATCGTAATTCACAACATGCAATGTATGGCAAAGCGCACTGGCTGTGCCTAAATCATTGCCAAGCGTGATGCCATGTTCAAAGGCGCTTTGATTGGCCTGACAGACGGAGCCATTGCTACCCGATAGGATGATCAGTGGCAGTGTCGAACCGTTATCACGCTCCAAGGTATTGAGGAGAAGGGCGGGGAAGTAAAAAGAGATCCACAGCATCATCGAAATAAAGGCACAACGTTATTGCTTGATGGGAGAACATGAATGTTATCTTGGCTTTTATTTAAGAGATGTCGTTGATAGGCATGAAAGATTGGTGGCAATGGTAAGTGGAAAGGAGGGATAGGCAGCCCGCGGCGTTTAACAACACGAACATTTAGCCCTTCTTCAGATGGTGTCATGGCAAGCCGACAGCTCACAGGTAAGCCTTGTGAGCTTGCTTGATAGGTGAACATAAACAGTAAGCAATCATTCTCTGTTGCGGCTAATTGTAAGCGCCTTGCTTGCGTGACAGAGAGGCTTTTTCCCCACAGCACAGCAGTTCGACAGCATCCGCTTTTGATGGCTTGTTCAATGCACCACAATGTTGATGGCAAGGTTGAATGTAGAATGATGACTTTGTTCAAATCCAAATCGGCTTGGCATAACGCGATAGGGTTTAACTCTCCGGGCGGGGCAGCAAATACCACCAGTTCGCTGTGTTTTAATGCGCTGGCAATGGAAGGGAGCACGAGGCGTAGTTCACCAATACCAAAGCAGGGAAGTTGAAGTTCAACTACCCCTGATTTTGGCCAGCCGCCCTCTAGTTTTTCGTCAATAATTTCATGGCCGCTAGAGAGGTATTGTGTTTGGGGTTGGTAGAGGCGATTGGCTGTCCAAATCCCAGAGTGCAAAGCAAGAATGTCATCAAGCATAATTCATAATACTGTATTTATGTACAGTATTATTCTAGAGGGTGATAGCTGTTTGAGCAAGTCCGTTTTACACATGCTGCCCATAAGTTCTCAATGAATAATGAGGTCATTCGGGTATAATCTTATTGTGTAACCAAATAATAAACGTAGAGAAAAACATGAAGAAGTGGCTACTTGTTACTGCCCCATTTTTACTGTCAGCGTGTGTGACAATGCCTGAGCCTAAATCTGAAAATATCAATGTGTTGTGGGGCGACGCCCTAGAAATGACCGCATGTGAAGATAAAGGTGTTGTGGTTGGTTCTCAAGGCCATTGGTATGACTATTGGATGATTAGCGACGGTACGCTAACTGAGGGGGCTGTGAATCAAATGCGTAACAAGGCCATGGCGCTGGGCGCTGATACCATCTTACTCTATTCACCTAAGCCGTTTTCTACCTCGGTTACCTTTCTCGCTAAGGCGTATCGTTGTCAGCCATAAAGCCACATGACGAAGATCAGTAAAGAACTGAATGCGGCGGTGGTTTGCAAATGTGGAAGCCATCGTTTGATTTCATGAGAGATAGAGTGATCTTCGATTTGCCCGCTTATTCCCTGTCGAGTCCAACGTTGAACATTCGGATGGAAGAAAAGGTACACTTTCACCAAGGATCCGATCAGTTGTTCGTACCATAGTAGTGGGACGAAAATAGGGTGGAATTGACCAGACTGCACGGAGATTAAGAGTACATTGATACTTCGCGTTGCGATCACCCAGAACAGATACGCGATCACCACTTTTGTTCCCATGTAAGTCGCAACGACCAATGCCAATGATGGGCCGATAAGGGTGGTCCACATGCTGACACGTTGGTCAAGCAAACAGAACCAGAGAAACCACCCCGCTTTTCTTGGACCAAGAGCAATTGCACGAATATTGCTTCTCAACATATTGCCATACCAACGAGTCATGAGAGACATGCTCGTTTTGACAAAACTTCCTGATGGGGCATCTTCTAAGCATGTTACAGATACATCCGGAAGATAGAGCATTTTCCATTGCTCTTTGAGCACGAAGTACCAGGTGCTCTTGTCATCGCCTGTCAGCATTCTGATGCGCCCATACCGCCAATGGTTAACGTGGTCATACCTTAAGCTATCTATAAAGTCCGGTGACAAAGCCAAGGAAGCGCGATAAGCCGAGAAGCGACCGGTGAGAACCAGGACGCGATAAGTCAGGCTTAAGGAGCTCATGTAGAAATGACGTTGAGCCATGCGTTGGCGATACCATTGGCGCGTCAGGGAATTGCCTTTGACGATAGGTTTGTTATGCGTTGTTAATGCACCAAGGTCGTGATAACGCATGAGAAAACCAGACACTTTTGTCAGAATGCCCTCAGGGAGCACGGTGTCGCCATCCATCAAGATGAGAATGCTGTCTTTAGATACTGGGCGATCTTCAGCCAATAGCGTCAGGGCGTCCGCCATGGTGTTTCGTTTACCTGTGCCATCTTGATCGATGATATAGAGGCTGACAGGAACGCGTTGCTTGAGCTTATCAAATTGAGATTCGATGATGCTGATATCTGCTTCATCCGTGACGCAAGCAACCGCGCGACATGCGACGCCAAAATTTCCGATTTCGTCAATTAGTGCTTTAAATACGGGGGCACTAATTTCGGGCGTGGTTCGATAGCAAGGGATCACCAACAAAATTTCACTGGGTTTCTGGGTCATATCCGCTAAAACCGATAACGCTGGGTAGCGAACATACTGATAGTAGAGACCACGTAAGAGGTGAAGCGTTTTCCAACCGTATCGCCAAGCGCCAATGATCCCAAGAGTGTAGAGTACTTCAGGTTGCACTTTGTCAGACGGCAATATGGTGTAGAGAGCCCAAAGACCGAGAAGAAGCGCGCCAAAGAATAGCCACCATAAAATGGTGACGTGACGTGGGTCATCACGGTGAAAGTTTTTGACGACTAGGTTATTAACATTCATAGGTTAAACCAATGTTTGAAAATGTCTTTCCAACCCACAGTCGCCACCACCGTCACGGGTTCATTAACGATGGAATCGCGGTCAAACTCAGAAGGTAGAATTTTTATTAGCGAGTATTGTTGTAACCTTGGAAGCGTTTTTGGTAAGCCACTGAGAGATTCACCTTCTTCGTTGTATATATCACTGTTGGACGCGCTGTAGTATTGGACGTGATCAACAATACCTATCAATTTGTCATCTCGACTAGCCAGTCGATATTCCACTGGCATACCTATCTTAATGAGCTCAGCACCTTCAAGTGGCATGAGAGCCAGAATAGAGCGTGCGGTGCGGTTTTGTTGTGAAGCAGGTGAAAGTTCAAACACAGAGGTACCAGTTTGAACCACTTGACCATCAGATGCATTGATAGTGACGATGTAGCAATCACAAGGCGCGTAAGCGAGACCGCGGGTTTTAAGGCGCTCAATTTCTTCGAGTACTTGGTCTTTCTTTGTGATCAAGATATCGAGCTTACTTTGCACTTCAAAGGGAGAGTTAAGATCGCCCTGTGCTTCTCTTGGAGGAACGCCGATTAAAATTTGATCGAGTTTGTGTTCGATATCTTCAAGTTGATTGTCCATAGTGAGCAGTTGGCGTTTTATCTCGAAGGTTTCTACGCGCTCTAACTCTCGTGAGACTTCATCAACTGTGCCTCTTTTTACACCATTGGTATAGAGAGCCAGAATACGCTCTCTCGTCACGAGCTCGTCTTCAAGTAATTGTTTTTTCTCGGTGACTAGTTGCAGTTCATTGAAGAGGCGAGAGTTGTAACGTGCGACGGATTCTTTACTTTGACGCAAAAGTGTTTGCAGATAATTTATTTGGCTGTTTATGCCATTGAGTAATTGTTTGTCTTTGGCTAACAGATCCGTCCCTTCATCGGTAAATACCGTAAACAGAAGTTCTCCTTTTTTCACGAGTTGTCCCGGTTTGTAGTCTCCCAATCGCAAAACGCCATTGTTATAGCTACGTTGGGTGAGCACGGGTTGGCTAACGGCAGCATGCTCGGAGGTAATAGATAAAATGCGGGACTGGATCATCAGCGCAGCAGTGACTATCAAAGTAAGGGAGACGAGAGCAACCAGCGCAAACCGCCACCAGTTTTGCTGCATACGCTTCACTTCTTCTTCGTGAAGTTGGGCTTTCACTCCATATGACGTAACACTTTCGAGGGAGATGGTTTCGCCCGTCAGGTAGGTATCTACGATGCTTTGCAGTGTTTTTTGGTGACCAGAATTTAAAGAATAGAATTGGCAACCAAGCGCATAGCCATGCTCGCTTGCCCTCATTACTTCGAATTGAACAGGAGTAGAAAAACGCCCTACAGGGAGATCGAAACACAGATTGCCGTGATGCTTGTCACCTTTTCTACCTGGGTATTTGTCATCACCAATGGAGAAGCCTCCGACACTCCACTCTTTTGTGGGGTAGAGAATGCCATCAATTTCGATTTGGGCAGCAAATTCAATCCGTGGAAATTTTCGAGCGCCAGATCGCGACTGAAAAGTATGAATTGAACCTGTGCTAATTGCTGCTACTCCCATAATGCCTCCAGACATTGCAACTGCTTATTGTCTCTTGCAATTGTTGCGCCAATGTAACTAGTGTCATTTTTTTGAGCTCTTGCTTTAACAATGAAACGTATTGATAACTATATAAGTAAATGATGATTGTGGTGGGGAATGTCCACTCTTTTAAGCGTTCTGGACTAAGCGGGGGGATTTACGCACTGTATAAACGCCATAAAATTGCCGCGATATGTGATTGAATAAGCCGATATACGTGAATGAATACCTGCATCCTTACTTGCAAACTGCGAGAGGAGTAAATCTATTTTCGCAAAATGAGTGTTAAAAAGTAGACAAAAAAAAGGAGCTAACAGCTCCTTTCTTCGTTTGTTGGTGTTGGATTTGTCAGATTTTCTTGGCGCGTTCGATATGGAACAAATGGATTTCATGAAGAATACGCTCAGAGATAATTTCTGAAATGATGCCATCAAATCGAGATTGAAGTGATTGCACTGCAGGGATCATTTGCATCACACCCGCTTCGTTGTCTGAGGTGATTTCAACATCTAATTCTAAATCGCAGTCCAGAGTCGCGATGAAGGGTTTCATCCTTTCTAGGATGCAATTGACCATATATTCATTGGAGCTCAGATGGCAAAGTTCATCACGGATGAGTTCAGTCAGGGCGCAAGATTGCGTCGCTGGTGGCACATTTTCTGTCGGAAAATGGATAACAGTCGGCATGGCGTACTCTCTAAAAATGTTGAAATCATTAAAATTATGTTTTTTATTGTTTGAGTTAAAATTAATAAAAAAATGCCTATTTGCCTAGGGTTACCTGAAGATAGTGGAGCTAGGTTTGCAATATTCGCAAAAAGGGTTCAAAAAGCAACCTTTTCAATCTTGCGTTATTGTTTATGTTCTACTAGCGCTTTGTGGCGAGCATTCTTTCACATAATAACGCTGATTTGTGTTGCACTTCGTGGAGTAAACTCTCTGGCGGGGCATCGGCTTCGAACTCGTATTGTTCTATCTCTTTGCATAGATCGCCGAAATCAATGGCGCCTACCATAAGGGCTGCTCCTTTCATTTTATGGGCAAGCTTCTTCACTTCATTGAATTGCTGGTTATTCCAAGCCCCTTTAAGCGCTGTTATGTCTTTCTCTTGTGTCTCGATGTAGCGGTCAACCAGCATGGCGATCAAAGCAGGATCGTCTCCTGTTGTTTCTCGCAGCGTTGTTAGGTCAAAGGTAGAAGTGTCATGATTATCCTCTTTGAGGGCACCCTGAGCGTTATTAAGCGCAGTCACTGCTTGATCCTGTGTTTTGGGTGGGACATTGTTGAGAGCACGAGAGGAGGTGTGAGACGCTGAATGACTCTGTGCGTATACATTGCCCTCCATATTGGCAGTTTGTGGGCTTGAGAGTGAGTCAGCGGCAATAGGTGATACAGTGTCTTGATGACCCTGTGATGAATCACCAACCGATGGCATCAGGTCGTTCATCATGTCAATCAATGTTTGTTGTTTAAATGGTTTTGAAATGTACTCGGTCATCCCTTCTTGCAAACAGCGTTCGCGGTCTCCGACCAACGCATTTGCGGTCATAGCAATAATAGGTACGGCAGGGAGTTGATTGACGGTTTCTAATTGACGGATCTTTCGCGTGGCCTCATAGCCGTCCATGACAGGCATTTGGCAGTCCATAAATATCATGTCGTAACGGTTTGACATAAAGCGTTCAAAGGCAATGGCTCCGTTGTCCGCGATAGTGGTTTTACAGCCTAACCCTTTCAATATAGTCGTAATGAGCTCTTGATTGACGGGATGATCTTCAGCAACCAAGATAGAAAGACCGCTGCGTGATAAGGTATTGACCGTTCGTTTAACTTGGTGTTCTTGCTGCATTAGGGAACGATATATAGCTTCACGAGAATGGCCTTTCTGATCCATAGAAACAATGCTCTCGAGCATCTCTGTCATATTGAAAATATTGAAAGGTGCGGTCAGTGCTGCAGAGATAGATAGACTGTTTTGAGTGACAATCCCTTTTATATCTGCGAGATATAGGACATTTTTGGTGCGGTCACTCTCCTCTAGCGAGGCCTTAATATCACTAATTGATACAGTGTGATCAATCAGTGTTATGCAAAATCCCGGCGATTGCTCAAGTAAACGTATCGCTGACTTTTCGTCCCGAGCGAACTCTGCACACATATCATGAAACGCGAGATATCGCTTAATATTGGTTATTTGACTGACGCATCGAGACACTAACAGCACTTTCTGATGTTTGAGTAATTTAGAAGGCTCGGCATGCACTAAAGTGGCAGCTTGTGAAATACCAACGCTTAAGCGAGTCGTAAACACAGAACCTTGACCAACGTGGCTATCAGCGCCAATTGACCCCCCTAATAAATCGACAAATTTACAACAAATCGGCAAGCCTAGACCTGTACCCTGATAACGCCGCTTGCTGGAATTATCGATCTGAGAGAAATTCTCAAAGACTTTTGCTAGGTTTTCTTCGCTGATACCAATACCGCTGTCCGTCACAGAAATCTCGATATCGCATTTATCTTCAGTTCGAGCCAATAGCTTGACTGATACATCGACAAAGCCAGAATCTGTAAATTTAGCGGCATTACCCGCAAGGTTGACGATGATTTGCCTCAATTTGGCAAAATCAGACACCATTTCCCGGGGTAAGGCTGGGTCGATATATGAGGTAAAACAGACTTCCTCCTTCACTCTCGGCGCAACAATGTTCGTGACGTTCTCCATGAGTTCCGTGAGCGTAAATATTTCCTCTCGGATGGTCATTTTGCCTGCTTCTATTTTAGACAGGTCTAGGACATCATTGATGATATCTAGCAGTGCATTTGCAGAGCTTGAAATGGTGTCGTTGTAGTGACGTTGTTCGTAGGATAGTTGTGAATTATCGAGGACTTCTGACATGCCAATGATGCCATTTATTGGCGTACGAATTTCGTGACTCATCATGGCAAGGAAATTGGATTTTGCTTCGTTGGCGTGCTCCGCTTCTTCTTTGGTTTTGATCAGTGCCTCATTCACCTCTTGGTTCAATTGCGTTTGCTTGTCAGAGTACAGCATGCTGCAAATGCTTTTCACCACAGGAGAAATCCAATTGATTTGCTGGTCTGAGTAGGGCTCTTCGCGCCCGGCTAGGACGATAACACCAATCGCTTGGCCCTTTGTGATCAAAGGGAGTAATGCGTAGTTAGGATAAATAGTGTGGTTATTACCGTTGGCCTGCGATGTTGAGGTTGAAAATTCCGTCCGTCTTTGGCTAATGGCAGATTCAGCAAGGGGTAAAAGATGCTCTGGTAGTTGCTCGAAACTGCTCGTAAGCCCTGTTACCTGATGCTTAAAAAGTAGTTTTTGTTCACCATTTTTAATTTCGAGCATCGCGGTGACTTTACTGTCGGTGAATGTCGCTAATACGATCAGGGCTTTTCGGAACGAACGCTCAGAATTCCCTGTCGTCATGTACATGTCTTGTACGGTGTTAAAAACAGAATACAAGGCATTGCTTCGGCTGAGCTTGGCTTCCGTATTGGATTGCTGGGTGATATCTCGGATGTTGAGAACAACGTAATTGCGTTTCCCAATGAGTTGATGACTTGCTTTTATGTTGAGAAAAGTAGCGTCTGTCAGATTACCTTGTTGTTCTACTCGACTGAACTCACCCAATGCGATTGCTCGCTCTTTTGAATGCTCAAGTACGTCGATCAAAGCTGCATTGTCGTCCGATCGGTATTCATCAAGTCGTACTTTTTTTGGCATGTATTCAGGAAGTCCCACAAGCTCTTTGGCTCGGTCGTTGACCGTAATCGCTTGTCCAGATTCATTGATGACGATGACGCCGTCAGCATAGTGGCGAAGGATCGATTCCAGATAGCGTTGGCTAAAACCAATTTTCAAAACTGACTTCGCGTGCCTCCAAATAAATAGGGAAAAAGCAAGCGTCACTACAAGAAAAGCAAAGGATAAGTATGTACGGGTTTGTGCAACGATACTTAGCGCTTTATCCGCACTAAATTCAATGACGAGGCCAACGGGGTAAGTTTCGTGCCATTGCCACACACCAATAGATTGATAGGGGAAGTGGCCAGCAAACCCCTGGGTATTGAGTTCAAAAGTGTTTGATTGAGAACTTAATAAGTTCGACGGTGTTGCATGTGCCGTGGTTTTTTTACTGGACTCGAGACTCTTGTGGTAAATGGACGAAGCAGACGATGAGGCAACCACGTTACCTAACCGATTAACCGCGAAAGCAAGTCGTGTCGGTTCACCGTTATGCGTTTCAAATAATTTGTTAAAGTCATGACTGCTCCGCGTGACCAGTAATATAGGAGCAGCGAATTCCGTTTTTTTACTATTTTTAAGCACGACCCCCATAGTGATGGTTGGATCAGTCTTGGATTTTAGGAGGTTTTCGGGAGGGGCGACATACAGCTTGTTCGATAAGATGGCAGAGCTATGGCGTAGGTAAGATTGGATAGTCTCACTTTCGCTTTCATCGTTTAAATTGATAACTAATTTGCCACTTGGTGAAAAGATAGCAATGTTGCTGAATTGAAAGCTCTCTGCATAGAGTTCTAATGCGGTATAAATGGAATCTTCAGCGTGCAGCTCCCTTCCTTCGTAGACCCCAGTATCTCGAAGAATTCGTAGTACTTGTTTGTCACTGGCAATGATTTGCAGCTCTCTTGTTCTGTGTTCTTGCCAATCACCAACCGCACTGTTCAAACTGACTATTTCTGCCTGCAAGAAGTAGTTCATTTTCTCTTCAGTATCTTGGTAGATAGAGCGGTAAAACCATAAAAAAGAGAGCAGTAGGACAATGATTACTGCGCTACCACTGAGAAAAAGTTGTGCGAGAGTATGGCGAGATTCGCGACTGGAGAGTAACAAGTGTGTACGCATTTTTTCCTCGCTATCCACCTTGAGACAAGGTTGACTTGTATTGCGTGTCTTCTTGAACGACGTGTTTCACCCACCAAAATCGTAATAGCCGGAAAAAGTCTGTCTTGTAAAAACTCGGGTCTGCCTGACATTTCAGGACGACAAAATCTGCTTGTTTTAATAGCCTTGCATGAATGTCTCTATGGACTTTTAGCCGAGCGTATCCATGCTCTTCTAACAGTGATTCTTCGCGGAAAATGTGTTGATTAATGTAGTGCTGAAATCTTTTCGATATGTCTTCAAAAACAGCTCCCTCTTCATGATTTACGATTAAATCGTAGGTGTCATTGATGATGTTTAGTAGTTCCTTATTGCTGGCATCGAGTTCTTCATTACCAACGGTAAAACGATCTTGCCATTTGATGAATCTTTTACGGTTATCTTCATTTTTTGGAACGAACTGTGGCTCGCTAGATTTAGGCACAAATGAAGCGCTGGAAGTCATTACCGGGTCGGGCTTTTGCCCATGTATTAACATGTCGAACTCTTTGAGATCTTCGTCGTTAAATGCCACCGTCCCGTTGACTTGAAAGGCTGTAGACTTGGCTGGATCTTGTTGGTACATGGAAAAATAATGTTCGACGGTTTTTTTTGGTTTGGCTTGTTGAGAGAGTTGGTTGATACGTTCTTGCAAAGATAGGCGATTGACAGGCTTGACCAAAAAAGCATCAACATCAAACGAGATGCATTGGGCAATGACACTTTCTGACGCGTTTGCAGTGAGAATGATAATGGGAATGTCGTGAGGTAAGCCGTATCTCCCGCTTCTGATTAGACGCAACATTTCCAAACCGTCAATGGGCTCCATTTGTAAGTCTGTAATGATGAGAGAGGGCCTAGAGTGGTAGAGTTTTGATATCGCATCAGCACCATCAACGGCCATGATGCATTCTTTAAATCCGAGCGACGTCGCCATGATCGCGATTGTTTCGCGAATCATCTCATGATCATCAACGACAAGGCATCTCTCTAACATCTGGGGTTCCCAATAAATTACATTTCCCTATATAAGAGATAGCCTATATTGCTGATTTTTCAATAAAAGAGACATGTGTCTCATAACTATTTTTTTGGTGTTTGAGGAGTATCCCGTTCTGATGATGTTATCGAATAAACCAAAAGAAAATCATAGAAATAACGACCGTAGTTAATGTGTTTAAGCGAAGGAGGCTAAGCACACACACAAAGACTCCTGCAATTAAAAACGGGTTTTGGTATGAGACAAATAACTCTTCTTGCGGAAAAACCAAGAAAGGAACCGCTAATGACGTTAGCACGGCGGGCGCACTGTATTTTAAAATACGCTGCATCACGGGGGTAACGCGAAAAGGAACACTCTTGGAAAGGAAAAAATAGCGTACCGAAAACGTAATACACGCCATGCCGATGATCAAAGACCATGTGTTCATTGTTTATCCTCCATGACCGATTTCTTTTTGGAAATAAGGCTTTCACAGACAAAGCCCGACACCATTCCGATGATGGCGGCAACAATCAGTGCATTACTGATTCCTACAAGGGTGAGGAGAACAATGGCGATAGCAGATACCACCACACTCACCAAGATCGGAATGTCTTTTATTGTCGGAATAACCAGTGCGATGAAAGTGGCAGCGATGGCAAATTCTAGCCCAAGTTCTTCAATATTATCGAATTGCTTACCCCCGAGGACGCCCACCAAGGTGGCAAGGTTCCAGCAAATGTAAAAAAATGCCCCGCTGATCAACGCGTAGTAGTGATCAAAATGGCCTGTTTTTTCGGTGTGGACCGCACTAACTGCGTACATTTCATCCGTTAGCACGAATCCCAGCGCCAATCGCCACCGTAGAGGGAGAACTTGAATGTGTTGGCGAAGATTCACTGAGTAGAGTAAGTGCCTTGCGCTAATCACAAACGTGGTACCAAACAGCGTACTCATTGGCGCACCTGCAGCAATCATAGTGACGCCAGAAAGCTGCGCCGCTCCTGCAAAGACAAGTAATGACATCGCTTGCGCTTGCCATGGAGTTAGCCCAGCCTGAATACCTAAAGAACCACATAATACCCCCCATGGCAGTACAGCTAGGCTGAGGGGCAGCATATCGGCGCAGGCACGGAGCCAGAGATGAGAGTTTGGGCGAGACACGGGAAGTTCCTTTTGCATGTTTATCTCTTTTGTTAAAACAACGTAATTTGTGTTTTATCAAAAGAGGATCAAGAAAACTTGGATGATATTGCGCGCTGATACTGTTTTGGTGTGACGCCAATGGTGCGGCGAAAGTGGCGATGTAAATGGCTTTGGTCGTGAAACCCGCTAGAGACAGCGCAGTCAACGAGAGAGAAACCATTTTTTAGCATGGATTGAGCAAGACGAATGCGCTGTTGAATTTGGTAAGCATGAGGCGGTAAACCAAACCGCGATTTAAATTGCCTAACCAGATGATAGGGGCTAATACCAGACAGTGTACTGAGGGTTTCAAGACTCACCGTGTCGCTTGCATGCTGATGTAAATACTCTCTGACCAGTTCGAGTTGAGGGACGATTTTTGCGATGTCTTTCGGTAGCTGTGGACGCTTATTGAATCGACACGTCAGAGTGAGCAATAAATGATGCGCATAAGTCTCCGTGAGTAAAGTGTCTTCAGAGTTACGTAGCAATGAAAACAGTGTCAGAAGTTGGTGGGAGAGCTTGGGATCTTGCTCAACAGCATAGGGAAAATAAGGGGTAGTTGACGCTAGCCCTAGGTCTTTTGTAACGGCGTCGAATTGTGCTTCGGTCGGGTACATGGCTTCGTATGTCCACCCCCCTTCACTGGCTGAATGCCCATCATGAATTTGATCGGCATTGACCAAGATAATGCTACTCGTTGGTGCGATATGATAACCACCATTGCGCCAAAAGCGCTGTGCACCATGACGAATAACACCGACAGTGTATCCTTCATGTGTGTGGCGTGAAAACGCCTGCTTCTCATAGGTTGCTTGGAGTATTTCTAACCCGCCAAGCAAAGGGGAAGCGTCAAATTTTGCATGTTCCATTGCAGGCCTATCTCGTCATAATGCTTAAAGTATAAAGCAAGGCCGTCACAAATTTTTGTACAAAATTGCGATGTTTGTTGAAAGAGGAGTGTGCGGTGCAGTGGTTGGCTACGTGACTAAAACGAAGAAAGGACGCTCAAGAGCGTCCTTTTAAATTCTCTGCGATTAGAAAAATTAAGCTTTTTCTACGTTTGCAGCTTGTGGGCCTTTTTGGCCTTGCTCGATTTCAAATGTTACTTGTTGGCCTTCAGCCAAAGTTTTGAAACCGTCGCCAGTGATAGCGCGGAAGTGTACGAATACGTCAGGGCCATTTTCTTGCTGAATGAAACCAAAACCTTTTTCTTCGTTAAACCACTTCACGGTACCGGTAGATTTAGACATGTTGTCTCCTGAATATATTTCTATCTATTACTTTGCAAATTAGCATGTAGACCTACTAATGAATCATTTATGGTGGCAAATTTTACGAATATCTTCAGGACAACTTACTTATGCGAAGGTAGTGTGTAACGAAGTGAGTATTCAATTGCAGCATAAAACGCTCTATTAACCAGGCCGAACAATATTACCACAGAGAAGCCGATTGTATAGCTGTTGTCGGTTACCTCTGCATCACCTTGTGCGTTTTGTCACCAACTTGACGGCAAAAATGACGTGGTTGGTAACACGGTGCACTTTCTAAAAATAGTCGTTAATCGCAGAAAAGAAAGTGAGTTACATCTCGAAATTTAAAAAAAAACTTCAATTTTTTCGATTAATCAATTGCTTATATTTTTATTGTCAATTTTTCGTTTCGTGTGTTTAGGGCATTTATCCGTAGATTTTTCAGAGTATTATACTCATTCAACTTGAAGAAACCTTCACACCGAGCCCATCGGTTGTTCACTTTTAAGCGACGATTCATAGGATTAGCGATTTAATTTTGAAAAGGTCTAACAACAAAGTGGATGCACTGATTTGGGCTAGTTGAGAACGATGGTATTTGTCGCTTTTGCAAGCGGAGGATGATTGTGAAAATAGGTTTAGATCTGGGCGGCACTAAAATTGAGGTTATGGCGATGACGGATTCTGGCGAAGAAGTTTTTCGACAGAGAGTCCCTACACCTCAACATGATTATCAAGGTACTTTGCAGGCCATTAAAGGGCTTGTGGACGATGCTGAAAAAGCGGTGGGTGAGCCATGCACCGTGGGGTTAGGTATTCCTGGCACGTTATCACCAGTCACTGGTTTGGTTAAAAATGCCAATTCAGTGTGGCTTAATGGGCAAGCACTCGATGTCGATCTAGGCCGATTGTTGGGTCGAGAAGTACGCATAGCGAATGATGCCAATTGCTTCGCGGTGTCGGAAGCTGTTGATGGTGCTGGCGCCGATAAACACGTCGTATTTGGTGTCATTATTGGCACCGGGTGTGGTGGGGGTTTTGCCATTGATGGGCGGGTTCATGTTGGTGGCAATGGTGTGGCTGGGGAATGGGGGCACAATCCACTGCCTTGGCAAAATGAAGTGGATACCAATCACGCCGAGTTGACTCCCTGTTATTGTGGTAAGCCTGGTTGTATGGAGGTGTTTATCTCCGGAACCGGTTTTTGGAAAGACTTTGCACTGATGACTTCACAAACCTTACGTGGTGCGGACATTGTTCAACTGGCTGTTCAAGGTGATGTTGAAGCAGAAGCTTGTATTCAGCGCTATGAAGATCGCTTGGCCCGTGCGCTTGCATCAGTTGTTAACCTTATTGACCCTGATGTGATCGTTCTTGGCGGTGGTATGTCAAATGTCGAGCGCCTTTATACCAATATCCCGAAATTGATGTCTAAGTGGGTGCTAGGTGGCGAGTGTGCAACACCAGTACTCAAAGCAAAATACGGCGACTCGAGTGGCGTTCGAGGTGCGGCGTGGCTTTGGTGATGTTGTTATACCCGACAATTAACTAGCCAATATTAAATAATATTAAATATAGAGAAGAGATGTTGGCATCTTCATAAGCTCTCTTCTCTCTATCTCTCTTCTAACTTGTCAGCCTCACTTTTCCGCGTATCAACTCAGCCCTCAACAAAAGTTCATGCACCATGCTGTCGTCTTGCAAACAGTTCTTTCTTTAATAATCGAGGTCGAGTCCCATTTTGCACAGATTGATGCTTTTGTAGTCGAATCCATTCGTTATGATGGACTCAGATTTCAAATGGTTATGAGGATTTTCAATGGACGTTTTTACGTTGTTACCGCTTCTACTAAATACATGGGTCATTCTGGCTGTGCTTGTGGTTATCTTCCTGCGATCTGCGGTGAAGTTTGTACCTCAAAATACGGCATATGTGATCGAGCGTTTTGGGAAATACAATAAAACCATGGAGGCAGGGCTTAATTTCCTTGTGCCGTTTATTGATCGTGTCGGCTATGTTCGAACATTGAAAGAGCAAGCGTTTGATGTGCCGAGTCAATCCGCGATTACTCGAGACAACATTTCATTGATTGTCGATGGTGTGCTTTACATCAAAGTTGTTGATCCTGTGAAGGCATGTTATGGCGTAGATGACTATATTTTCTCTGTCACACAATTAGCTCAAACGTCAATGCGTTCTGAAATTGGTCGCATGGAATTGGATAAAACGTTTGAAGAACGTGAAAGTTTGAACACTGCAATTGTTTCTGCCATCAACGAAGCGGCGCTTCCTTGGGGTGTACAAGTGCTACGTTATGAAATTAAAGACATTGATCCACCGCGTTCTGTTTTGGATGCGATGGAGCGTCAAATGAAAGCTGAGCGTGAAAAACGTGCAGTTATCCTTGAGTCTGAGGGTGCACGCCAGTCGGAAATTAACGTGGCAGAAGGTCATAAACAAGCTCGCGTATTAGCGGCTGAAGCAGAAAAATCTGAACAGATTCTACAAGCTGAAGGTGAAGCACAAGCGATTCTTGCCGTTGCACAGGCACAAGCTGAAGCTCTGGAAGTGGTCGGTCGCACCGCGTCAACGGAAGAAGGTCAAAAGGCGATTCAATTGGATCTTGCAGTTAAAGCCATTGAAGCCAAAAAAGCGATTGCGAAAGAGTCGTCAGTGGTGCTACTACCCGACAGCCAATCAAGCGCGGCGGGTGTCGTTGCTGAGGCAATGAGCATTATTAACACTTTGAATGCAGGCAAAAAATAATGGATGTGATGGCGTATATTCAAGAAAATCTGGCTGAAGTAACTGTGATCATGGGCTTGGTGTTTTTGATCGTGGAAGTCTGGCTGCTTGGGTTGTCGACCATTGTTTTGCTGGCGTTGGGTTTATCCACCGTGACTACTGGTGTATTGGTCTGGTTTGGGGTTTTACCTGCTACGGTATCTGGCGTGGTCGCTGCGTCTGGTATTGGAGCGGGGGTGTTAACGGCTGCGTTGTGGCTACCAATGAAGAATTCTCAGAAAACGATCAAGCGTGAATACAATATTCACAGTGATTTGATCGGACTGAATTTTGTGTTGGACGCTGAACTAGACGCGAGTCACCCAGGCACTGTGCGATATTCAGGCGTCAGTTGGAAGCTCGTGCTCGCATCGCCTCACCACAATATGACACTGCCTACTGGAGCGTCGGTTAAAGTGGTGGCGGTTGATGTGGGGAAATTTACCGTTGAACCAGTTGAAGGTACGGCTGAGTAAGTCATAGCTTCGTTGAGCGGTGTACATCTATCGCCATTTTGCATGAGCGATACACACATACGGTTTTAGAACATTGGGGAATACTAGCTCAAACGTCAGTATTCCCCGTCTTAAATTACCCCTCGATAGCTTTTTTACGTTTCTTGCTGCATTAGCTTTCTCTCAATTTTCCGATTTGCTTTCTCCAAAAATACTTTTTGTACGCCATTGGTATACTTTTCTTCTCTATCTTCATGGCTTTGTGGCTGCTATTTTTCCTCATGCAGTCTAGGTAGCGCTTCGAACCATTGCATCCTCAAATAATGAGCGGAAAGTAGTCTAGGACGTGAAGCAGAGTGCACTTAGGAGAATGAATAGAATGAGCAAAGTGTGGTTGACCGGTGATGCGGTTGTGGATTTGATCCCTGATACTGAGATGACGTACTTGAAGTGTCCTGGTGGTGCACCCGCTAATGTTGCTGTAGGTGTTGCTCGTCTTGGCGGCAATGTGGGGCTCTTTGGTCGTGTCGGCGATGATCCATTTGGTCGTTTTCTGGCTGATACGCTTAAACAAGAAAATGTGAGTGTCGATGATTTAGTGCTGGATCCAGATCAGCGTACCTCAACCGTAGTGGTTGATCTCGATGCCAACGGTGAGCGGAGTTTTACCTTTATGGTAAAACCGAGTGCCGATCAGTTTATGACATCAGGAGATGTTCCTGTCTTTTATAAAGGTGACTGGCTGCATACTTGCTCGATTTCTTTGGCGAATGAGCCTAGTCGGAGTGCTACCTTTGAAGCGATGGCAGCTGTGAAAGCAGCTGGAGGTTGCGTGTCGTTTGACCCCAATTTGCGTGAAGAAGTATGGCGAGATCCGCAAGAGATTATTCCCACTGTGATGCAAGCGGTCGCTATGGCGGATGTGGTGAAGTTTTCAGATGATGAATTGTTGTTTTTGACGCAAAAAGACGAGTTTGATTCAGCATTAGAAGATGTCATTGCGTTAAGCATTCCTTTGATTTTAGTGACACAAGGTGCGAAGGGCGCATTGTTGGTGCAAGGGGGAGAGCAAACGCTGATTTCTGGTACAGCAGTAAAACCTGTCGATACTACAGGGGCAGGTGATGCTTTTGTGGGTGGGCTACTTGCATATTTAGCCAATGCGGAAGATTGGAAAACTGAACAAGGTGTTAACAAAGAGGTCGTTGAGGAGGCCGTTATATGGGCGAATGCCTGTGGCGCGTTGGCGACGACTCAAAAAGGGGCGATGACGGCATTACCTGATTTACCGAGTTTGGAGCGATTTATTGGTAAAAGTGCGCCATAGAAGATATTGCGCCAACGTAGTGCGATTTGATTTCTTAAAGGAATGGCCAAATGAAGTGGAAACAGGGGGTAAGGCATCGTCCCGTTACCCCCTGTTTTGTTACTGCTCGTCGATGAGTTGCGATGCTACCTCACCAAGAACTTGGAGAAGGTCGGCGCGAATGATTGGCTTGGTGAGATAGGTGTTCATACCCGCCTCTTCTGCTAACTTGAAGTCGCTCGAGTTTGCATGTGCTGAGAGGCCAATGATGAAGAGAGCGGGCAAATCATGCTCTTTCTCGAACGTGCGGATTTGCTGGGTGATTTCATAACCATCAATGTATGGCATGGAAACGTCGGTGATCAAAATGTCGAAGTGGCCTTGTTTGTAGTGAGCAATGACGTCTCGCCCATCATCAAAATATTGGATGTTATCTGCAATCTCTGACAGATAAAGACGAATGACATCGCGGTTATATTCAATGTCATCCACCACAGCGATCGACAGTGTTTTCAAAAAAGGTAGCGGCTCGAGGATGGCATTGGCATCAGTGCCAGCGGATAGCGTGATTCCAGGTTGGCTTCTTGTTGAAGGGTTTAGCTCGTTCACAGCCTCACGCAGTTCAGTGAGTAATTGACCCATGCGCAATGGCTTGGAAACCATATGGGGGTTGGAGCATTCACTCACACGTTGGATCTGTTTGAGTTCAGTGACCACTCCAACAACGGGGCAGTTGTCGGTGTCCTTCCATTCATCATCGTTTGAAAGCATTACCACGGCGGCATCGAAGTCTAATCGACTATGCGGAATGTCCTCGACAGCAGTGAGATAAGTGAACATTGCGCCCCAGTGAACGAAATAGCGATCCAAAATCGGCCGATGAAGTGGGTCTGTGTTAACAATCGCAATATGCTTACCTGCTAATGCGTTTTCGTCAGATTGCGTTGGTTGAATGTAGGGCAGAGCAAGCGTAAATGAAAATTGGCTACCGATGCCTTCTTGGGACTGAATGTGCAAGTGGCTGTCATTCAGTACAAGTAATCCTTGGGTAATCGAGAGCCCTAATCCTGTTCCTTCGTAGCGTCTTGTGGTTGTTCCATCTACCTGTTCAAAAGCATTAACCACATGGTCTAGTTTATCTTCGGGAATGCCAATGCCTGTGTCTTCAATGCTGATGGTGAAATTGATATAGCCTTTTCGCTGGCTGTACTCACCAGTCACAACAACTTTTATATACCCTTGATCGGTAAATTTGACAGCATTACCAAGCAAGTTGTTCATTATTTGACGGATACGCAGCTCATCGCCAGTGACATCAGTAATGAGTGTTGGAGGAATATCTATCACGAGTGATAGCTCTTTTTCTGATGCTGCGAAAGCACATAAAGTGGTTACATCTTCAATGGCGTTCCGAAGAGAAAAAGGAGCGCTGTTGAGCGTGAATTTACCGGCTTCAATTTTAGAAAAATCGAGAATGTCATTGATCAACTGAAGGAGGTCTTTTGCGGACCCTCTAATGATATTGATATAACTACGCTGGTCATTGCTTAAGGTCGACATATTGAGCATTTCGGACATGCCAACAATGCCATTCATTGGCGTACGGATCTCATGGCTCATATTGGCTAGGAACTCAGATTTGATCCTGTTTGCATGCTCGGCGTTTCTAACGGCTTGTTTAAGTTCTTGTTCGAAGCGATGGCGTTCACTGACGTCACGAACAATAAATGCGTACCGGTCTATGGCTCCAGTGCTGTCCAAAATCGGAAAAGCACTGATCTCTGTCCTTATTGTTTTGTTTGCTTTGGTCGTGCACAGTGCCCCAATGGTAATCGTTTCACCCGCTTCCATGGCATCAGAAATATCAAAAGCAGCATCAATACTTGTTTGTTTTCCAAAGAGTAATGTTGTCAGCGGTTGAGATACGATGTCTTCCTCTTGGTGGCCGATTAACGTATTCAGAGCGTTGTTTGAATGCGTTATTTTCCCTTTGAGATCGGTGATCAAATACGCTTCATGGGACTGTTCAACAATGTCAGCTAGCAGCTTGTTTTGGACAGCCAATTGTTGGTACCTGTTCTTCTCAATCGATAGCTCCTCATAAGTTTTGGACAAAGACACTGACATGTCGTTGAAAGCGCGTGAAACTTGAGCCACTTCGTCGTTACCTTTGACGGGAACAGATATCCCAGGGCCATTTTTCTGAATCTCTATCGCACCATGTTGAAGTTGTAAAAGCTGTTTAGTTAGGAGCGACCCAAATGCTAACGAGAACAATGCAACAAGCACCATTTCGACCAATGCCAGTGATATGGCGTATTTTTTTGCGTCATGGAGCAGTTGGCTGAAAGCGCTAACGTCCAACCCCACCTCAATATGACCGACGGCCCAATCGTCAATCGTAATGTTAGCAAGAATGTCATAGATTCCATCCGGTGATTCGGAAGGACGTTGATTGTAGTTTGGCGCCACTGCATCGTTGGGCAATATGGAAGATTGGGCTAAGAGTTGACGCTGGTCATTGAAGATACGTATGTACGCAATGTCGCGGTTACGCGTTGCTTCTTGGCTAAATGAACGAAGGTTTGCCAAGTCCGTGGCGATGATGGCATCACGAACAGCAATGGCAAAAGTGTTGGTAAGCTGTTCTCCGCTGGCGATGATTTGTTTTTCGTTTGAGTCGCGTAACCATCCGATGCCAGAAGCGATCAGTATTGCCAGCAACACGACTTCAATTATCGCGATGCCAAGTATGGTTTTTAGGCGAAAAGTCATCGTCTTTTTGTTTTTCATTTCCTATTTGGGGGAGATCACCGAAATATTGAGCTCGCGAACATCATCCCAATCGGCGTCTTGGGCAGATTGAAACCCTTTGATTTTCAATTTTTTAAGGGCTTGGCTTCCTTCTTGTGTTTCAGACAACATGACAAATGCCTTTTGTAGACGCAGTCTCGCGTCTTCTGACATTGACGGGTGCGTTGCGACAGCGTGCGGCGTATATCCCTTAGTTTTCAGAAGAACATCCAAGGTTTTCCGTATTGAATCAGGTGTCGCGTTCAACGTTCGAACAATTCCGCCGCCTGCAGAGAACAGCCCATCAGACACGGCAAGGTAGGAAGAGTCGTGAGAGCCGACGTAGCGAGGAGTAAAGGTGATCTCTTGGTTCTTCAAAACGGCTTGTGTTAGCAGCGTGGCGGCAAAAGCGGCGGGAGCGGGAAACGCAACTTCCTTACCTTCCAAATCCTCTAGCGTACTGATGCCATCGCTTTTGCTAACCACTAAAATGCCTTTAATGCGCTTGTCTTTTGCATGCGCAATGGCCTTGTAGCCGGGGGATTGATTAAACACGGTAAAGTGGTAAGGGTTCATATAAGCCAGATCGTAGTCGCCAGCAGCCAATCGTTTTTCAAATTCAGGAATGTTGGGCGCTGTGGCAAAGCGGATTTTTAACCCCGTGAGTTCACTGACTTTCGCCATGACAGGGCTCCAAGTGCGAATGAGCTTAGATGATGACTGTTGAGGAACAATGCCAAATACGATCGTATTCGAATTCTTTTGGTGATCGTCAGCGTACGTGGGAACCGTGATGGCTGCCCAAATAAGTAGCGCTGATAGAATTCTTCGAGATAGGCTAATTAATGAGGCACTATGACCGTTACCGTTTGATCTCATTGCAAATATCCACAAAAGAAATAATGTCTTAACTATAGTACAGTGTTCTTGTTATGCGATGTGTCAGCCACAGTTATCTTGTATATTTTGATTGCACTGTGAGCACTGAGATGATTATGGCTAACGTCGCCTCGATCCTTTACGTCCACAATATGGATGGTGTCGGGATTGGACGCTGCAAATTTCACTATTCTCATGTACTCTTTGTGGCTTGTTTTTTGAGTGCTGAGACCGTCAATTTGACGACGGACGGGTTTGAAAGGGAGATTTCATGTCATCAGAGAAACTGAACACAAAATTGGTGTCGGTAGGGCGCAATAAGAAATACTGCCAAGGCAGTGTGAATAGCGTGATTCAGCGAGCGTCATCGATTGTTTTTGATTCTGTTCAGCAAAAAAAGCATGCGACGAAACATCGCGGAGAGCGCGAACTATTTTATGGTCGTCGTGGCACGCTCACTCACTTCGCTTTTCAGGATGCGATGGCAGAACTTGAAGGTGGAAAAGGTTGTGTGTTGTATCCGTGCGGCTCGGCAGCCATTGCAAACAGTATTTTGTCGTTTGTTAAAACCGGTGACAATGTCTTAATGACTGGCGGTGCCTACGAGCCAACTCAGGCTTTTTGCAATACGATTCTGGCCGATATGGGTGTTTCGACAACCTACTATGACCCGATGCAAGGCGCAGAAGTTGCCAAGCTAATGACTTCGGACACTGCGGTTGTGTTTCTTGAAACACCGAATTCAATCACCATGGAAGTGCCGGATATTCCAAGTATTGTCAGTGCAGTGCGAGCGGTTAAATCCGATGTGGTGATTATCATTGATAATACATGGACTGCCGGTGTTTTGTTTCATGCGCTGGAGCATGACATTGATATTTCCGTGCAGGCAGGTACCAAATATATTGTTGGTCATTCTGATGCGATGATCGGTACTGCTGTTGCGAATGAACGTTGTTGGGAACGCTTACGCGAACGCTCATATTTGATGGGGCAAATGGTTGACGCGGATACGGCGTATGTGGCTTCTCGTGGCCTTCGTACCTTGGGTGTGCGATTGAAACAACATCACGAAAGCAGTATTGCTGTCGCACAGTGGTTAAGTGCCCGTCCGGAAGTGGCGCGAGTGAATCATCCAGCATTGCCAGAATCCATTGGGCATGAGAATTATCAACGTGATTTTTCTGGAAGTTGTGGACTTTTTTCATTCATATTGAATGAGAAGTTAACTGACGAACAAATTGCGAATTACTTAGATAATTTCACACACTTCAGCATGGCGTATTCTTGGGGTGGCTACGAATCATTGGTATTGGCGAATCAACCCGAGGAGCTCAATGCCATTCGTCCAGTTGGCCCTGTGGATTTTGAAGGTACGTTGGTGAGGGTACACATTGGTTTGGAAGACGTTGACGATCTTATTGCTGATTTAGAAGCAGGCTTTGATCGCATCAAGTAGCCCTTTACGTGTGCGATGAGAGAAAAGAAAACGGCGCGTCGGCGCCGTTTTTTCCGTTTAGAGACTCATGTTCTCAGTTGCATGTTTTCAAGCTAGGCACGGGCTCATAGTGCTCGACTGTGGGAAATGGGTCATAAAAATGATGTAGGAGCGCTTTCCATTCCAAATACCCTTCCGACTGGCGGAACCCTTCAGTGTGATCTTCCAGTGTTTCCCAGTTCACCAACAACACATATCGGCTAGCGTTTTCCATGCAACGGCGTACTTCATGGCTAACATAACCACGTTGTGCCGCGATGATTTTCTGAGCGCAGGAAAATGCAGACTCAAAGTCGGCTTCTTGGCCTGGAACCACGTTCAATATCGCCACTTCTAATATCATTTTCACTCCTTGAAAATAGTTAACTCAGAATCCGCTATTTTGCGTGTTTTTACTTGTCTTTGTTCATCAGCATTTTGAGGGTTACTGCTAGCTCATCGGCACTGTTATGAGCACTGGTATTCACCACATATTTGCCGTTGACAAGGAATGTGGGTACAGACACGATGCCAGATTCTGTGGTGATTTGGTCTGCACGCTCAATGGCGGCAAATAACTTGGCTTGTTGAGCTTCACTTAGCGCGTAAGGACTGGTGAGTCCAAATTGTTCAAATATTTGACTAAGAATGACTTTATTCTGTTCAGCGTCATCGGTTTGTTGTTCTTGAACATATTTGAATAACGCCTCCACCAATGCTTTTGAAGGTTTACCATCGGATTGAGAGATCGCCGCATAGTAAATTAACGCAGAGAAAGTCGCGCTTTCGTTGAAGGTGACATGAGCCTTGCCGATGTTAACACCCGCGGCAGCTTCAATAGCTGGAATAGCGTCTTCCATTGAGCGGCAGTGACCGCATGATAGGCTAAACACTTCAGTAACCACCGGCAGATTCTCAATTTGAACAGGGGTCTCAAGTGTCGTGTACTTGTCTGAATTCGATGGTGCATTTTCGCTGCATGCAGTAAGCGCCAATGCTGCAAAAAGGGGTAAAAGCAGTCGTGTCAGTTTCATGTGTTGGTCTTCACTTTCGCTTGGTCTTTATCAAGCTGATTAAATTTCATGAGGAGAAGATTATACCTGAGTCTAGTAATTATGCATGCGTGAGACATACGAAAAAAAGCCAGTCAGAGGGACTGACTGGCAAACGTGTAGCGCTAGGCTCTTATTATTATCGGTGTAACTAGTCGACGATCATTTTGCTTTGCATAATCATTGCATCGATCACTGAAGAGCTTATTTGTTCTGATGACATACCGACAATATCAACACTGTAGGCGTCTGCCATGTCTTCCACACTCATGTTGTCAAATACCACTTGTTGGTCGACGTTGCCGTCTCCATTTGAGGAAATGTTAAGCATTGCATGACCTTCACCATCGTCAATTAATGATAGGAAGCTATCTAGGGACTCTGATGGTTCTGCTTGCATTAGGTCGGACAAGTTAATGGCATCTTGTGAGGTGTCAAAGTCAGCAATATGATCGACAGTGGGAGCGTTTGCGGTGCCTTGGTCACCGTTAAGGAACGCAAATGTGTCAGAACCTGCGCCACCCGCCATAATATCGTTGCCTTGCCCACCAAAGATAAGGTCGTCACCGAGGCCGCCGTCAATGATGTCATTCCCCAAATTTCCGTGAATGATGTCATTACCATTGTTCCCCAATATAAGGTCATCACCGACTCCTCCTGCAACACGGTCGTTGCCATCACTACCAGAGAAGGTGACATCATCGAGTGAAATGACATCCGCAAGAGATTCGCTAACACCATTTAGTGAGGCTTGTGATATTGCATTTTCAGAACCTCCTATGGTCACACTCACATCGGTTTGAGCACCGTTGGTTGCGGTGAGCGTGATGACTTCTGTAACGGTATCATTGTCGCCCAATGATGGTGTAGAACGTGGGTCAAGTGTGTAAGTCCAGTTGCCATCGACCAATTCCAATGAACCGTACTGTCCCGTAACCGTCGTATTCGCAAAAGATGCTTGGACATCATTGGTGTCTGGGTCAAGAATCGAAAGCGAACCCTGCGCTACCAGAGAGGCGGTAGCACCGTCAGCAAAGTCGGCATAAGACATGGAGCTTGGCTGATTGGGCGTGTCACGAATGTAATCCATGGACGTGCCTGGAGCGATAGTGGGGCCATCAATCTGGATGATTATTTTGCCTTGCTCGTTGGCGTCATAGCGAAATCCACCGTCATTATCAAGATCGACATCTAGAACTGCAAATGAGTAAACGTTACCGCCACTATCTTGGTAATCTAGCTGGTAGTCATAAGTTGCAGTATAAAGAACGCCATTGATCTCCACTTTCTGAGATGAATCGTATACATACTCATTTGAATAGATGTCACCATGCATTTGGCTGTCTGTGTCGAAGATACGGATGGTTGAACCCGAATCATTGAACGTTAGTGTCGGCTCGTTTCCGTAGTACTGCATGTCACCACCGGAAAAGTTATAGCCATCGCCGAGGATAAAGGCGTTGTTGATGTCGACATAATCCTGCGTAGCAGAATCGGGTGCGACAATTGCAGCGCTATTTGTGCCAACGACAAATGGGTTATCATCGGTACCCGAAATGGAAATGTTGATGTTTTGCACCGTACCGTCGGTTGCGGTGAGTGCGATGGTATCGTTGACACTGTCAGTACTTGATAAGACCTCCGCTTTCACGTCATCCAATTCGTACGTCCAAACGCCATCCACCAATGTTAGAGTGCCGTAGCTGCCTTGCACGGTGGTATCGAGAAACTCTGGTGCGTCTTCTGCGTCTACGTCGCTAATGGCAATGCTGCCACTGACTTTGATTTCGTCTCCAAAATCTCCTTCCGTCACTGCACCTGTGAATGCCCCTGTGACTGTAGGGGCGTCATCTGTGCCTTGAATGGTGATGACCACTTCGTGTTGACCGCCTTCAGAATCAGTGATGGTTATGGTGTCTAGTGTTTCATCATCAATCTGATCGGATTTACTCTCATCAAAGGTGTATGTCCAGTTACCATCGGTCAGTACCAAGGTACCGAATTCGCCTTGTACCGTCGTATTGGGCAAGATGGGGTTATCACCAGCATCAACATCGGAAATGGTGAGTGAACCGCTGGTGGTGATGCTTTGCTCGACGTTTTGACTTGCATTGACCGTAAAGGTCACATCATTGAAGTCGCGATCTCCTCCCCCTACGATGTCTTCCCACGAAGAACTACTGCCAGAGTTGGATTCGTAGTCGAAGCCGTTACCATTTTTCGATGACTCCGAGACCAAGGTCGTGCCTGATGCGGAACCCTGATATGCCGTGACGCCGTTACTGCCGAAGCTCAGTGTGACTTCGCCAGCATCAAAGCCTCTTGTATCTCCATCAGGGATAATAAACAGGCCAACTTTCTCTCCGCCTTCGGTGTTGATATCCGCTGTTGCACTGGTGACGCCATGTGCGTTATCAAAGATGATTTCTGCACGAAGTACATTGCCTTCCGCATCGAGTACGTAGTAACCGACAGAGTTGTCATAAGCTGCGCTGGTTGCTACGTGACTAAAGTCCAGCGTCATTGAATCACCACCGTTGGTTTCCCACATCCCCTCGCTTCCGCGAGTGACAGATGTCTCGACGGTTGTTTGATCAACGATAGAAATGTTGCCAGTCGTGTCACCGCTCACCACCGCAGTTTCGTCAACACCCGACACTGTGATTTCAATGTTTTGTGTGGTGCCATCGGTAGCGGTCAATGTGATGGTATCTGTTGCGGTTTGATCTTCTCCTAAATACTGTGCTTTTTCTGTATCAACGGTGTACGTCCATTCACCATCAACCAGTGTTAGGGATCCATATTCGCCTTCAATGGTTGTGTTTTCGAAGGCTGGCGCTTCTGCCGCATCCACATCAGAGATATTTAGCGTACCGGAGACCGTTGCAGCTTCCTCAATGTCTGAATACTCGAGACTGCTAATGTTCTGGTATGAATCAGGCACCAGACTCAATGACGTTTCCGGTGTGATTTCAGGTCCATCCAATTGAATCAACACTTTTCCGCTTTCTGTACCACTAACGGCATTGCTGCCATCACCGTTCATGTCGACATCGACGACTGCAAAGGTGTAAGTGTTACCCGCTCCATCTTCATAGGTGAGAGAGTAATCTACGTTTACGCTGTAATCTTCACCGTCCAAAATAATGGACTGCGTTTTGTCTTCGCTCGTTTCGTTCTGGCTGTCGTCACTGTTGAGTTGACCATCGTTATCAACAATTTGAACGGAGATACCGCTATCACTGAAGTTAAGCTCCGGCGGGAAGCTCCAAGTTGTGAAGGAACCACTGTCATAATCGACATTCTGGTCCATCACAAATGCATTGCCGATCGTGTGACTCTGCGTGCTGTTGGCCGTGACTGATGCCGAGGTATCACCAGTGACAACAGCAGCATCGTCAGTACCCGTTAGACTAATTTCAATGTCTTGTGAGGTGCCGTCAGACGACGTGACTGTGATGGTGTCAGTGGCGGCTTCGCCTTCAGCGAGCGACTGAACGGCGTCAGCGTCTACGGTGTAGGTCCACTCGCCATCGACCATGGTCAGTGAGCCGTATTCACCGGCGATGGTTTCGTTTGTGAAGGTTGGCGTTTCGTTCGTGTCTGGGTCAACAATGTTGAGTGAGCCAGAGACGCTTTGTGCGCCTATATCTTCAGTGATGCTACCTGTGGTATCCCCCGTGATTTCAGAGGCATCGTTTGAGCCCGTGACTGAGATAACGATGTCTTGGGTTGTGCCATCGGTCGCTGTCAGTGTGATGGTGTCGGTTTGAACCTGGTCTTCCCCGATAGATTGCGATTTCGCTTCATCTACCGTGTAAGTCCATACACCATCGGTGAGGGTAAGTGTTCCGTATTCTCCTTCGATAGTGGTGTTTTCAAAGGATGGCGAATCATCGCTGTCTGCATCGGAAATACTGAGTGTGCCAGACACCGTAATGTCTGAGTCGTTGCCAAAGTCGAGTTTGACCGTTGTTGACTGACCATCGCCATCGACAAGGTAGTAACTTCCGTCGGATGTTTGCACGATAACCGGCGGTGTTTTGTCATTCTCTATGTCAGTGACCGTGGTTTGAAGCACGAAATCACCATCCTCGTTGATGGTGTAAAGGTCTACACCCGCGGTGGCATTCGGCATGACAAATACGGGTTCGCCATCCACGTATCCGGCAGATGACATATATGCGCCGTCACCGGACACGGTGTCGGTTAATGTCATTGAGCCGTTTGGACCAATTTCAAACAGGGACGCGTTATCACTGCCTCCACTTGATGCAATGGCATAGGTGGTGCCGTCACCTGTTTGATAGAAGTTAACCGAGTTTCCACTGCTTAGTTCAAGTGGTTGGCTATCGACAAGCGTCAAATTCCCTGTGGCACTGTCAACGGAATAGATATTGATGCCATCATTGCTGCTGGATGCGAGGAAGGACTGACCATCAACAGTGATAATGTCGACCCCTGACACCACATCACCTGCTGCAATCGAATTGCCTGTTTCGGCGAATTCGCCCGTTTCAGGGTTATAGGTAAGTGTGTCGACCGAGTCCCCTTGAGGGCGAGCGACGAAGACATACTCTGTGCCATCATCCGCTTCAAAGGTCACGTTTTCACGGACAATGCCTGTCTGTGAGTTACCGAAGGTGAGGCCACCATTGAGTGACAATGTGCCATCACTAGAGATTTCCCATGCGGAGAGAGAGCCGCTGTTCTGTGACGTCAGGAACAATGTGTCTTGGCCATCAATGTTAGACACATTCGATTGTGTCAGGCCATTCCCCATCGCGCCCACAGAGACGCCGGCATTTTCAATCACATCTGTGATATCACCACTTGATGTGGATGTGACTGTGCCTGCAGAACTGTCGTAGGAAATACGGTCTGTTTCCGTCAATGAACCATCATCTTCAACACGTGAAATGATGGTGGTGCCGTCGTACCCAAACGACGTCGAGATGACGTAAGGTACACCATCGATGGTGGTTGTCGTTGTAGTCCAAGCGCCATTGCTATCGCCGGTTGCTGCATCACCAGCCTGAATGTTTCCACTTTCAGAAGCATTTAAACTGAAGCCATCAGTATCGACACTTGCATTAAATGTGCCTGATACTTCAGCGGCATCGTTTGTGCCGGTGACGGTGATCGTGATGTCTYGAGTCGAACCATCTGACGCTGTAACAGTAATAGTATCCGTCACTTGTTGGTCTTGGTTGAGTGATTGGGCTGCTTCTTGATCGAGTGTGTATGTCCACGCACCATCTACTAACGACAAGCTACCGTATTCGCCGCTGACATTCGCATCAGGGAAATTCACGGGGTTGCCATCAGGATCGACAATGCTGATTTCGCCCGTGGCGGTGGCAACATCACCGATATCCCCTTCAGTGACCGTCCCTGTCGTTGTGCCGGAAATTTCCGCGGCGTCATCCGAGCCTGTTAGCGTGATGGTTATGTCGAGGGTTGAGCCGTCTGACGCGGTAATAGTGATGACGTCAGTTTCTGTTTCATCCGCCCCGATGGACTTCGCCTTTTCTTGATCCAGGGTATACGTCCACTCGCCGTCGACCAGTGTTAAGGAACCGTATTCACCTTCAACAGTGGTGTTTGGCAAGGTTGGATTGTCGGCTGAGTCAGCATCACTGATTGTGATGGTGCCAGAGGTAGTGACAGGAGCGACCGTCGGTAAATCATCGTAAGACATGTTGCCGTCACGGACTATAGAGTCTGGAACGTAATCCAACTGTGTACCTGGTTGGATTTCAGGGCCTGAGAGCTGAACAATAATATTGCCCTGCTCTTGGCTATCAAACTCATGGCTTCCGTCGCCATCCAAATCAATATCAATAATGGCAAAGGTGTACACATTACCACTGCTGTCCGTGTATTCCATGGTGTAGTCGAAGTTGGCGACATACTGTTGACCATTCAATTCGATGTATTGATTTGCGTCATCAGATACCTCGTTGATGATGTCATCGCCATGCATGGTGGCATCATCATCAAAGAACTTCGCGGTGGTGGCAGATTGTTGGAAATCGAGTGTCGGCGGATGCGCACCAAGATATTGCATGTCACCACTGGTAAAGGAGTAACCTTCATCCATGACGAACACGCCTGACACTGTGTAAAATTCTGGTTCAACATTTTGGGGAGCTACAATCTCACCTGTTGTCGTACCACTCACCTCGGCGGCATCATTAGTACCTGTCACCGCAATGACGATGTCTTGCGTGCTGCCATCCGATGCTGTCACCGTAATGGTGTCACTCACTTCTTGGTCTTGATTGAGCGATTGTGCTGCTTCTTGATCGAGTGTATATGTCCAAGCACCATCTACCAGGGTTAAGTTGCCGTATTCACCGCTGACATTTGCATCAGGGAAGTTAACAGGTTCGCCATCAGGGTCGACAATGCTCAGTTCGCCCGTTGCGGTTGAAACATCTCCGATATCACCTTCAGTAACAGTGCCTGACGTATCGCCTTCAACAACCGCCGCATCGTCAGTACCCGTGATGGTAATCACGATGTCTTGGGTTGACCCATCTGACGCCGTGACCGTGATGGTATCGGTTGCGGTATCGCCGTCTGCCAGCGATTGGATCGACGCGCTGTCAGCGGTGTATGTCCAYGCGCCATCGACAAGCGTTAACGAMCCGTATTCACCCGCCAARGTGCCATTCGGAATGGTCGGTGTTTCACCSGTGTCTGCRTCGGTGATSGTGATGGTGCCAGAGGCYGTTTGTGCGCCTGAGTCTTCAGTGATCGCACCTGACGTATTGCCTTCAATGACAGCTGCATCGTCAGTACCCGTGATGGTAATGACGACGTCTTGGGTGGTGCCATCCGACGCTATCACCGTGATGGTGTCAGTCGCAGTATCGCCGTCAGCCA
>NZ_JAKJSE010000028.1:0-95211 GCF_050336585.1 Enterovibrio makurazakiensis | reverse complement strand
GATGGTTGGGTTTTCACCGTTATCCACATCATTGATGCTGATAGAGCCCGACACTGTGGTGCCTTGGTCCGTGGTGTTGCCAGCCGTGTCGCCTGTGACGACAGCGGCATCGTCAGTACCCGTGATGGTAATGACGATGTCTTGGGTGGTGCCGTCTGATGCGGTGACCGTGATGGTGTCCGTCGCGGTATCACCGTCAGCCAGCGATTGGATCGACGCGCTGTCAGCGGTGTATGTCCACGCTCCATCGACAAGTGTTAACGACCCGTATTCACCCGCCAAGGTGCCATTTGGAATGGTGGGCGTGTCACCGGTATCAACATCGGTAATGGTGATGGTGCCAGAGGCTGTTTGCGCACCCGTATCTTCAGTGATGCTCGCGGTGCTATCACCGGTGATAACTGCCGCATCGTCGGTGCCTGTGACATCCACCGTGATTTGCTGCACCGTGCCATCCGATGCGGTCAGGGTGAACACTTCTTGCTCAGTCTGGTTGTCGTTCAGTGCATCCGCTTTAGACGGATCGACCGTGTAGGTCCAGTTGCCGTCAGTCAGCGTGAAGGTACCGTAATCGCCGTCGAGAGAGACATTGTCGAAGTTTGGTGTGTCGCCGTCATCCACGTCAGAAATCGAGAGCGTGCCAGAGACACTGGTTTCTGGTGTGTCTGCGCCTAAATCAATGCCGCCTGTGGTGACGCCCGTGACCACAGAGGCATCATCGCTGCCTGTCACCGTGACCGATATCTGATGCTCAGATCCGTCAGAAGCCGTCACTGTAATGGTGTCGGTGGCGGCATCGCCGTCACCGAGAGACTGTGCATTGTCAGGGTTAACCGTGTAGGTCCATTCACCGTCCGTCAGTGTCAGGCTGCCGTATTCGCCTTCCACCGTGCCGTTTTCAAGGGTCGGTTGTACTGCCGCATCAGGGTCACTGATGTTGATAGAGCCGGAGACAGACGCGTCGCCGCCTTCAGCAACAGACGCGCTCAAGTCGCCCGTGACGACTGCTGCATCGTCGGTGCCTTCGACTGAAATGGTAATTTGAGCTTGTGTGTTATCCGACGTGGTTAGCGTGAAGTTTTCATTGACGGTTTCGCCGCCTGGAATGCCTTGTGCTTTGCTCGGATCAAGTGTGTAGGTCCATTCGCCATCGACCAAGCTTAATGAACCGTACTCGCCTTCGATGGTTGTATTCGCAAATTCAGGTGAATCGTTAGCATCGGCATCCGAAATAGAAAGGGTACCTGTTGCTGTGATGGCGTCAGTGACATCCAAGTAATTGATGGCATTGACTTCGGAATACGAGTTTTCAACGAGGTTAAGCTCTGTGCCGGGCAGAATGTCTGGGCCGTCGATTTGAACAAGAACAGTTGTGTTACTTCCGTCACCGTTATCGATGGACAACACACCCATCGTGAATACATTGTCATAGGCATCGGTGTATTCAACGGTTGCGGTGACAGACAGCGGATAGGATTGACCATCAATATCAATGGTTTGGTTGGCGGAGTTATTTAGTATTCCATCGCTGTCTGTGACGGTGGCGCTAAAGCCTGCTGAGTCAAAGTGCATGCTATCCGGCTGTGAACCTTGATTGAAGTCCTCGCCATCCACGTCGATATCGTCACCGAGTACAAACACGTTGTTGATCGTGATATCAGAATCAATGGTTGTTGTAACGCTGCCGCTAAAGTCACCACTGACGACAGGCGCATCATCAGTGCCTTCAATCGTGATCACAATACTATGCTCTGTGCCTTTGGAATCAGTGAGCGTAATGGTGTCGGTTGTGCTTTCGTTTTCGCCAAGAGATTGAGCTGCACCCGAATTCAGGGTGTACGTCCATTCGCCGTCTGCCAGCGTAAGCGACCCAAACTGTCCGGACACTGTCGTGTTTTCAATTTCAGTATTGTCGCCCGTATCGGGGTCAACCAATGACACCGTACCTGATGTCGAAATATCAGTGCCTTCAGTCAGTGAACCTGTTGTATCGCCGGTGAGTTCAGCGGCATCATCGGTTCCCGTGACATTTATCAAAAGCTCATGTGTGCCGCCCATCGAATCTGTAATTGTGATGGTGTCGGTGACTTGAACGCCAGCGCCAATTTCTTCTGCGAGCTCAGGGTCGAGGGTATAAGTCCAGTTGCCATCCACCATGCTGAATGAACCGTACTGACCTTGTGTATTGGCATCAGGAAGGGTAGGGGTGTCGTTGGTATCAGGGTCATTAATGGAGAGGCTACCACTTGCTGTTAGCGATCCTGATTCGTCCGTCACATTACCACTCACATTGCCGCTCAGCTCTGCGGCATCTTCGCTTCCCGTAATCGTGATAACGATGTCATGTACTGTGCCGTCTGAAGCAGTGAGACTAATGGTGTCAGTGGTGGTTTGCCCTTCATCGAGGTATTGCGCAAGGTCAGGGTCAAGCGTGTATGTCCAGCTACCTTCAATAAGCGTGAGTGAACCGTATTGCCCATCCGTTGTGCCATTAGGCAGCGTTGGGTTTTCGCCAGTGTCGACGTCGACTAAGTCAACCGTTCCCGTCGCAGTGAGCGAGCCATTGCCTTCTGTGATAGCGCCACTTGTGCTGCCAGTGAGCACGGGTTCTTGGTCCGTGCCCGTGATAGTTATTGTGATGTCGTGCGTAGAGCCGTCTGATGCGGTGACGGTGATAGTGTCAGTTGTTGTTCCGCCTTCAGGCAAAGAAGCAACACTGTCGGGATCGAGTGTGTAAGTCCATTCTCCATCGACGAGCTCCAATGAACCGTAGCTGCCATCGACGGTGCCATTTTGTAATGTTGGCGAGTCACCAGTATCTGGGTCGATAATTTGGATCGTCCCCGTAGCGGTCAGACCCTCGCCATCGTTCACTGTACCAATGGTATCACCTTGAAGAACAGGATCTTGGTCAGTGCCTGTAATGCTAATAACAATATTTTGTTGGGTACCGTCGCTGGCGGTGAGCGTGATAACGTCAGTGTCGACTTCGCCAGTGTTGAGAGCGCTGGCTGCTTCTTGGTTAAGTGTGTACGTCCAGCTTCCATCTGTGAGAACCAGTTCGCCATAATCGCCTTCGATGCGTGTGTTCTCGAACGTCGGCGTGTCTTCGGCATCGATATCTGAAATGTTGATCGTACCGTCAACCGTAAGCGCTTCTTCAGTGTCGGTTTCGGTTAACGAACCGCTAAACTCTCCACTTACAACCGGTAGGTCATCGGTTCCTATGATGGTGATGGTGATATCTAATGGCGTACCATCTTGCGAATAGACGGTAATAACGTCAGGCATCAGATCGCCTGTATCTAGCGCATCAATGGCGTCATTGTGGGCTGTGTCAGTGGTGTAAGTCCAATTCCCTGCGGTGTCTATGGTGAGGGTGCCAAACTCTCCAGCAATGGTGTCAGCTTGGAACGTCCCTTCGTCTGCATCCGCATCGGTGACGTTAACACTGCCTGAAGTCGATAATTGCCCATCTCCCTCGTTGATAGACACGTCTGTCATTGCACCAAAAGTTGGAACATCATTGGTGCCTTCAATGGTGATCGTGAGGCTTTGCACTGTGCCATCTTCTGCGCGGATATTGATGGTATCGGTGAGTTGGTCACCTTGGCCCAGTCGGTCAATTGCGCGCACATCACCAGACGTCGAGTAGGTCCAACTTCCGTCGGCATTGATGGTGACTTCACCCCAGCGCCCTTCGATAGATTGCGGTGTGAACGTATTGTCATTGCCATCGATATCGGTTGACGTTAATTGACCTGATGTAGACATTGCACCATCGGCCTCAACCACTGTGCCGACAACGTCTCCCGCAATTTGAGCGGGATCATTAGTGCCGATGATAGTGACGAGAATGTCAGTTTCCGTGCCGTCTAACGATCTCACGGTGATCGTATCGACTCGCTGTTCGCCGCCTTTTAGTGTGTCTAGTGCAGCGCTTTGTGATGGGTCAGAGGTGTAGGTCCAATTACCAGCACGATCAATGCTGACCGAGCCCAAGTCACCCAAGTACGTGCCCGCCAACATGAAGGCTTCTTGATAATCAGCGTCGGAGATGTTTATTGACCCATTGACGCTAACGACATCATTGGTTTCATAAACGTCTTGCGTGGTGGTTGCCGAGAACACGGGGGAATTGTTAATGCCTTCGATGGTGATAACAAGCTGCTGTGAAGTGCCATCTTCAGCACGAACGGTAACAACTTCCGTTAAGGTTTCGCCGTCAGGTAGGCGCTGGATAGCGCCGGTGGGGTCCGTGCTGGTATAGGTCCAATTACCACCTTCATCAATCGTGAGTTGCCCACGTGTTGTGGCAATCGTCTCTGCAATGAAGGTATTGTCGTTACCATCGACATCGGACGAGGTTAGGCTGCCAGACGTGGAAATGGTGCCGCCGTTATCGGAAACTGTCGACGTAATATCACCAGCGATGAGCGCATCATCATTGACACCGTTAATTGTCAGCGTGATTTGCGTTTCGGTGCCATCGACAGAATAGACAGTAATCGTGTCGGTTATTTTTTCACCGTCAGTCAATCCATTAATCGACGATTGATGGGTATTATCCACTTCATATGACCAGTTACCCGCTCTATCAATGGAGAGTGTCCCCCAATCACCTTCAAACTCTCCTGCTTGCATGAAAGATTCGCCCCAATCTGGGTCAGAGACATTGAGGGAGCCTCGCGCCGTCATGGTGTCATCACTTTCTCGGATGTCAGCGCTGGTCATTGCTGAGAAAACTGCGCTGTCATCTTTGCCTTCAAAGGTGATCGCGATCCGTTGCTCTGTGCCATCTGCAGCACGCACAGTAGCGTATTCCGTTAGCGTATCGCCTTCGTGTAGCCCTTTGATGGCACCAGTGGGATCTGTGCTGGTGTAGTTCCATGTTCCATCACTATCAATGGTAAGTTCACCACGTCTTGTTTGAACCGTTTCCGCGATAAACAGATTGTCTTGGCCATCAGCATCCGATGAGGTCAGGGTGCCTGACGCTTGCAACACATCGCCATCTTCAATGTTAACGGCTAAATCGCCCGAGATCTCAGCCGCGATGTTAGCGTCATTGTCTGTTTGATCGCTGTTAGGATTACTGTCGTTTTTAGAGGAGCGATCAAGCAAACTGGCGTAACGCGCTGAGGTCAGTTCTTCTGCCTGTGCCGATGTGAGACCAGACTCAACAAGCCCCTTTGTATCAAACATTTCAATGCTGCTGATGCTACCGCGAGAGCTATTTGCTTCAATGATTACTTGAGGGCCAGAAGTTGAACTGCTGAGCTCTTCGCCCGCCGCCGTTTCAGTGCCGTCGATTTGTGTTGGGTCATCGCCTTTTTCTAACGCTTCAATAATGGCATTCACATCAGATGGCAATTCTAAGCTATTGAAACCTTCATCATTTAATAGAAGAGCATCGTCGAGCACATCAACTTGTTCACCATCATCAGTCACCAGCCAAGCATTCTTACCGTTTGGTACAGAAATCACATCGCCACTGTTTATCTGCACACCACGCGCCGCAGGTGTCATCTCACCGCTTGGTTTAACCACAAAAGCTTGCCCAACGACCTGACTGAGAACCAAAGTGATAGCCATTGAAATCTCCCATTAACAGTTAGGTTCAAAATTGAACCATAAGAATCAAAATTGCTTTGCTGGTTAAATTTAGTACACAAACATCGTTGGTGATAAGTCCATGCAAGGAAGAAATTCAGGTTTTCAATAAATTGTGTTTCATATGTGAGACGTTTGAATGTAAAGAATTTTTATAAAAAACGATGGCGAGGAGGAGTGAAAAAAATTTGGTGCCGTTAAGGCTTGTCTGTCATGAACTTTAGAATCCTGTAGACATCATTTTGGTGTGCTGTCTTGTTGAAGATTGGCAGTTGTATAAAAAAGACACTAGTTTTAAAAGGAAAAAACAAGCCCATTAGTGAGGCGCAAAAGAGCAACTTTTTACGCCTAGTGAAGGTGGTAGTTGTCTCTTTTTGATCTGTTTTGATCTGTTGGCATGCGAAATTCGCTGCTTTGACTGAAAGACCGCCATGTGACCTCTAACCACTGAAATGACGAATGTTTCAGTGGTTAGGCGCTGATGTAAACCAATTCTAAAGGAACGGTGTAATGAAAGGTTTGGTGAAAAACGAGCCAATAATAGTACTCGCCGATGAAGATCTCTCGCATGTTGATTTTCACCAGCAGATATTGAGTGAAAATGGTTACTGGCTGCGCTCCGTAGCGACACCTCAAAAACTGACCACTATTCTCGAACAGCACCCCGTCAATATTCTTGTCATCAGCATGGACTTTGCTTTTGAAAGCGGAGAGTCGATTGATGTTGAGATCAAGAAGATCCGTTCTCTGAGCACGTGTAAAAACACGCGGATTATTATGACGGCTAACACGTATTCCGGTGATCAGAAGCAGTTGGCTTTCCGTTCGGGAGCCAGTGATTATATGGTTTATCCTATCGCTGCAGACGAGCTTTATTTAAAAATGGGCACACACCTGGTGGCGGGCGCACACAGAGGGGTGACGAGCGCGTTGAGTCGAAGTGCCAATCTATTGACTGAAGTCAATATGACGCTATCTCCTCTCATTGCGACATCAGTGAGCTGTGCTCAAATGCTCAACCAAACATCGCTGAGCAACAAACAGTCTGTTTACGTGGACAGTGTGAACAATGCGATGAAACGAGCGTCTGTGATTGGTGACAATCTGCGAGATTTCGAGGAAATGTCGACGAATACTATTTCTCTCGACAACACGCCGTTTGATCTCGGACAGTTACTTGAAAGCTTGAGAGATTATTTAGTCGGTGAAGCGGAGAACCGGTGCGTAGAGTTGTTGTTCAATGTGCCGCTTGATGTGCCACGTTCACTTGTTGGCGACCCAGACCGTTTAAGACGTATTCTACTCAACCTGATCAGCGAAGCATTTATCGTTGGCGGTGGCTGCCCCATTATTTTGAGTATTCAAGCAGGAAAATTGTCTGATTCAAGTGTGGTATTGGAATTTTCAGTGCATCGGAAAATCACTGATGACGAGCAAGACTCAGACGATTTGGATGAGCTGGCAGAACGAGCTGCTATGGCAATGTCAGAGCTTGATGAATCCTTGAATTTGGTGGTGGCCTGTTGTCTCGTCGAACTGATGGGGGGTGCGTTTCATGAAGAGTCAATCGATAAAGATTCAGGGATTTACTTCAATCTTGAATTACAGGTCGCGAAGGTTAATGCGGATAAGAGCTTTGCCGTCCCCGTTGATCTAAGAGGGTTAAGGGTACTGGTGGTGGACGATAATCCCTCTTCGATCGCGGTGCATTCAGCCATTATTTCGTCTCTGGGTTTCTACTGTGAATCCGCGAGTGATGTTGATAGCGCATTTCATGCAATCGAAGAAGGACATTTAGATCTTGAAGGAGAACCCTTTGATCTTGTATTGCTTGATTGGTCTATGCCCGGCAAAAAAGGCTTTCATTTACTTGAAAAACTCCAAACTGATATGACACCAGAACAACGGCCATTGGTGATAGTGATCAGTGCGTTTGACCGTGCTGTTATTGAAAAAGAGCGCAGCAAAGGCCAGGTGGATGGATACCTTCATAAGCCAATTTCTGCGTCCGTTATGTTTGATACCATGATGGAAGTGCTGGGTAAAAATCTACCAAAAACTCACCAACGCATTATTGCAGCGCAAGCGCATTCAAATGGCATCACCATTAATGGTAGCGGCAAGCGCATCCTCGTTGTTGACGATATGCCGATAAACCAGCAGATCGTACAAGAAGTACTAATCAGCAATGACTTTCAAGTTGAGTTGGCGGATTCAGGGCGCAGTGCGGTGGTCAAAGTGTGTCCTGCGCCAGAGCTATATGATGCCGTCTTGATGGATCTAGAAATGCCGGAAATGAATGGCCTCGAAGCAACACGTATTATTCGGGAAACTGCCGATAGAGAGAGTTTGCCGATTTTTGCATTAACGGCCCACACCATGGAACGAGACCGTCAACGGTGTGCGGATGCTGGAATGAACGATCATGTAGCAAAGCCACTTGATGCCGATATTTTGCTGAAAAAACTTGCGAGCCACTTAGGTTTAGCGGTCAATGCAACAGATATTCGTGATGTGAATAAATCGGTTGAAGTCGAAGAGTATGAATACGTCGATGTCGATGACGGTATTAAGCGAGTAATGGGTAATGAGAAGCTGTATTTCAAACTGCTGAGTGATTTTGCCCACCAGGCTCGGGCACAAGAGAGCCAAGTGTGCGTTTTGATTGAATCGGGCAAGTTAACGGAAGCAGCTGAAAGCGCCCATAATATTGCAGGTAGTGCTGGGAATCTTTCTGTTGTTGCACTAAGAAATTCAGCCAAGCAACTCCAAAATGCGTTAATGACATTGGAGGACTATCAATTGTCACTCAGCCAATTTCGGCGCGATATGGATAACGCCATTAAAGAAATCGGCGACATTTTGCTTAAGCGGCATAATGTTACTTCTCTTCATAAAACGGCTGAAAACGACGCATCTTCAGCGCTGCCCAAAAGTCATTCAGTCAATCAGATGGATAAGGCCTTCATCGACCGCATATTTGTACTGGAATCGCAGATCATGGCGCAAGATATGATGGCCATAGACAACTATTATCAGATGTTGGTCGATTTCTGTGATTTGGCGATTAAGCTCAAACCGGTTGGTGACAAGTTGATTGAACTTGATTACCCCCAAGCTTTAACGGCGTTAAAGCAATTCGTTTCTGACAACGGATTCAGCAAAGAACAAACGGAGCAGGGAGGTCAGTCATATGTTGGTTAACCACAGCGCAGCCGATAAAGACACCCTATTGATCATTGACTCTTCGCCTAATAGTGTTCGCATATTAAATGCGATATTAGGCGAAGAGTATCGCGTCATTTTCTCTACGACGGGAACAACCGCGAGTGTGCTGATAAAAACTGAGCAGCCGAAACTTGTATTGCTGGATGTTGATCTGCCCGATATGGATGGATTTTCTCTCTGTCAGGCCTTCAAAAATGACGTGGCAACAAAAGATATTCCCATCATTTTGATCAGTGAGAAGCAAGAAGACGAGAGCCGTGAAATGGGGCTGCGTATCGGTTGCGCAGATTACATCAACAAGCCTGTTTCTCCTGCAGAAGTGAAACTCAGAATATACAATCAATTGCGAATTCGTCGTAACGAAGACCTCATTATGCAGCGAGCGCTTTATGATTCACTGACGGGACTGGCGAACCGAAATCTAACATTAGACCGTCTTCGCTATGCGATTACCCATGATCTCAGGCGTGGGCTGCTCACGGGCTTAATGTTGGTGGACATCGATAATTTTAAATTGATTAATGACACTCTTAGCCATGATGTTGGGGATCAAGTCTTAGTGGAGTTGTCTAAGCGCATTCTCCAAGTCGTACGTGAGGTCGATACGGTAGGGCGAGTGAGTGGCGATGAATTTTTGATTGTGCTTCCGGGTTTGCATCAAACCGAAAATGCTTGTCAGATAGCGAGCAAATTACGCAAAGCCATCAACAAGCCTATTTCTGTTACCAGCGGGGGTGAGGTGCATATCACTGCCAGTATAGGCGTTTCACTGTCACCGCTGGATACAGAAGATTTCAAGCGGCTATTTGCCAATGCTGACGTTGCGAAAGACCAAGCTAAATGCGGCGGAAAAGATTCTTATCGTATGTTCACGTCTGAAATGAATGACAATGTTCACCGCCGTGTTCGAATTGAATATAACCTTGTTCGGGCCCTTTCTCTTGATGAATTTTCGCTTGTTTACCAGCCGTTTATTGACCTGAAGACCAATGAGGTTGTGGGTGCTGAAGCATTACTTCGGTGGAACAATAGTGAGCTTGGAAGCGTATCGCCAGAGGAATTTATACCGATTGCTGAACAAACCAATTTGATATATGAAATTGGAAAGTTTGTATTGAAAACGGCTGTGTATGATTTTCTTAGGCTTAGGAATTTTCAAGGTCGACTTCTCAATGTGGCGATCAATATATCACCGCAACAAATTCGTAAATCGGGTTTTGTGGAGGATGTGAAAGCCACTATCGACGAGGCAGGATTTGATACAAATCGCCTAGAATTAGAAGTGACAGAAGGGGTACTTTTGAGTCAACAAAAGTATGTGAAAGACGTGATAGAAGAACTCCACAGCATGGGGGCAGTGCTATCGATGGATGATTTTGGTTCTGGTTATTCTTCTTTGAGCTATTTGCTGCGCTTTCCCTTTGACGCGTTGAAAATCGACCGTGAATTTGTAGATGGTATTACCGACGTTGAAATTAACGAAACGTTGGCAACCGCCGTGATATCCATGGCGCGTGGGCTCAATATGAGAACAATCGCCGAAGGCGTTGAGACACAAGAGCAATTGGAGATGCTGACGTCGAAAGGCTGTGATCTGGCACAGGGTTTTTATCTCAGTCGTCCTATTAGCATTGATGCGTTCCGAGAGTTCTTGGGTATTCAAAGCCCTGATCAAGACCAAGAGGTGACAGGGGAAGTCCTAGAGACCAAAAAGTAACGATTCAGCGTCTTATTTCGTATTCATATTCAGATACGTTGGTGCGGCGAAACGATTCAACAAACGGGTTTCAACAACGAATAAAGACGCGATGACGCGTCTTTTTCATTTGTATGCTGTGGCTTGCAGGCTTGCAGGCTTGCAGGCTTGCAGGCTTGCAGGTTACCGAAGTATACCGATTGACGCGGCAATCTTGGTTACTATATCTAAGTCACCTGAAATCTCACATCTTCAGGTGATTCGGGTATAAAGGTTACCTAGTCGTAGTTATTCGCGGAGACAGTTATGAAGAACAGAATTAAAATAGATATCGTGTCGGACGTGGTATGCCCTTGGTGCATTGTGGGTTACAAGCGTTTAGAAAAGGCGATTAACGACCTAGGATTGCAAGACAGTATCGACATTGAATGGCAACCGTTTCAACTTAACCCTTATGTGGGGGAAGACGGCGAAAACTTGTTTAACCACATCATGAAGAAGTACGGGAACACGCGAGAAGACAACGTGCGCATGCGTGAAAATCTGACGGGATTCGGGGAAGAGTTAGGGTTTGTTTTTCAGTTTTTTGATGAGATGAAAACCTATAACACCCAAAATGTGCATCAGTTGCTCGACTATGCGAAAACCCGAAATAGCCAGCATGATTTAGCAATGCGACTATTTAGTGCGTATTTCACTGAGAAACAAGATATTTCTAGCCGAGATGTCTTGGCGTCGCAGTTAAAAGCCGTGGGTCTAAACGTTGCTGAAGGGATGGCACACCTAGACGATGACATTGCGCGGGAGAGGGTCGAACAGGACCAATCTTACTGGCGCGAACTTGGTGTGTCATCTGTGCCGACCATCGTATTTAACCGTGAAAGTGCAGTGTCGGGGGCACAACCTGTTGAGGTGCTGACGCAGATACTGTCCGAACTTCACGCGAGGCGTTAATGCGAAACGCACTCGACAAAACTGATATCGAGGCGGCTGCTAGAGATCGAGGTAGAGCCTCAACATATCTTTATGTTGAACACCATTTTCCCAAATGGGTTCATCGTAGTTCTCCAGAAAATGGTTAGTTACCACTTCGGATACGCGAAAACCCATTCGTTGATAAAAAGCCAGTTGGTAGCCGAATGTTCCTGTCCCTATTTCCAACCGTTTGATTTTCTTCTTACGCGTAAATTGTATTGCGTACTTGAGAAGACCTGTTCCCCATCCATTGCCCTGAAACTCGGGTGATACGGCAATATTAAACACCTCAGCGACGCCAGCGTCTGTTTTTTTGATGACACATGCCGCGATGATTTGTTTGTTTTTCAAAGCGACAAAGCACCAGGAATCAAGTAGATAAGAAGCGATGCTGGTTGCGGAAGGATCTGCTTCTAAAAGTAAAGATGGGGGGACAGCGATAGGGGCGACCTCAGCAAAAGTAACGATATCTTTAATAGAAGCGGTTTCGCCATTTACCATCTGATGGGCCTTCTTAATGAAACGAGATTCTTTTTATACGCTGACGTTGTCGTTCCAGTTTAATGGTACCGAGAGCGCGATTAATTTAGCGTCATAAGGTTGCCAGAGAACGGAAAGAAACGATGGCATCAATGTCACGCATTGCCTAATAAGTTGGCGTTTTTTTATTCACTTAAGGAGAATTATCACTATTGCGTCATTCGGGATGCGATGGCGAATGAGGTTTGGGTGAGAGCAATTTGTCTCTTTTCAACCGATACTTATACAACGCCTCGCATACATACCAGCTGACAAGGCTTATTGTCAGGCTGAAACTTGCGATCTTTAAACAATAGATAGGAAAGGAAAGAAAGAACTGTTCGACGTCATTGCCATTGGTAGAGAAGTAAGCCGAGCCAACGAGTCCCATCAATGTGCCAATGGTGAAAACCAAAAATAACGTGATGACATAATTTAACTTACCGTGGCGACGGGTTTGCTTCCAAACATGGAGCGGATGCTCGAGATCCATAGTGACGTCAATATACTGTGTAAAGTGAGGCGGTTAGGATAATTCAACGCGTTGTTTTAGGGGGCAGTTGTTGGTTTTTCTGCGAGCGAATTAGAACTATACCCAAACAACCTGAAGATGCTGGATTCAGCGAGGTTTACCAACGTTATGATCAAGGCGTCCCTTTGCCGAACGATTGTAAAACCGAGGCGCATCTTTTCGAGGGAGATGTATCAGATTGAGATTGGCCTGAATGGCAGTGTTGACGGCCAATGACGTTGGCGTGCCGAGTGTGATCAATGTCCCGACACCTGCGGTCACCGCTTTTTGTACTAATTCTATACTGCATCGACTTGTCATCAATAGGGCATACGTTGGAGAGAGTGAGCGGTGACGTAGCCCCGCACCAAGGACTTTGTCGAGGGCGTTGTGCCGCCCAATATCTTCTTTACACGTCAGTATCTGTCCGTTGTCATCGACGAGCAATGCGGCATGAATCGCGCCGCTGATGTGCCCCAATGATTGCCATTCTCGCAGCGTGTCACGCAGTTTGAGAATGCTGGCATTGCTGATAGGTTCGATGTAATCCAGTGCACTTAAGCTTGGAACCGCATGTGCCAGCGATTCGGCACCACAAATACCACACCCCGTTCGGCCTGCTAAATGACGCTTGGTCAGTGACATTCTTGCTAGTGCTCTATTGGCTAAGGTGACATGGGCGAGTAAAGCGTCGTTTTCTGTCTCTACGACGATGTCATGGATTTCACCACTGTTTCGAATAATTCGTTCACTGAATGAAAATCCATAGATGAAGTCATCTATATCTTGGGGTGTCACCATCATGACTGCGTGACTGACCCCGTTGTAGGAAATCGCAAGAGGTGTTTCCGTGGGTAGCGTCGAAAAACACGTCACGTCATTTTCTTCGTCCATGTAATGGTGAAGAGAATGAGGAGGAAGGGGATGGTCTTCCTTTGACTGGGCGGGTTTGGATTTGGGTTTCGTCATGGATGACTCATCGCTACTCAATATTACTCAATAGACGCAGACATATTCATGCTGCTGTCGCCCTATAAGCTACCGCAGATCTTTGATGCTTAATCGATAGGACAGCGGAGCGCTTCTAGAGGATAGGATAGTGCTATTACGTCTGCTGTGCGTTAAACGAGGGCGAAAAAGTGACGTAACGCATTGTCATTGATCAATGGAGAAAAATGCCCTAATTGTGTTGTCGCAAACACATTGAGGGCAGGCGCAATTGCGCACTCTGAGGTGGCAGAGCAACCTTACCATGGTCGAGATTGCGTGGTAGCTTCGCGACCAACGGCGATGAAATGACTACACTTTTGGTGCAACCTGCCTCCCTTGTAATTGGGGGATCAGAATTTTCCTCGGCACAGGACAAAGGAATGACAAATTACTCAGGATTCGGCCTGTTTAAACACGCCCTGACTTTCCATGAAAACTGGCAGCGTGTTTGGCGCAACCCCACCCCTAAACCCTATTACGACGTGATCATTGTTGGCGGTGGTGGTCATGGGTTGGCAACCGCGTATTACCTTGCTAAAGAGTGTGGGGTGAAAAACGTTGCGGTGATCGAAAAGGGCTGGCTAGGCGGTGGTAACACAGCGCGAAATACCACCATTGTTCGTTCCAATTACCTGTGGGATGAAGCGGCTCACCTCTATGAACACTCATTGAAACTATGGGAAGGTTTGTCTCAGGAGCTAAATTTCAATTTGATGTTCAGTCAACGTGGGGTGCTCAATTTGGGGCATACCCTTCAAGACATGCGAGACATTGAACGACGAGTGAGTGCCAATAGGCTCAATGGTATTGACTGTGAAGTGCTAGATACCCGAGGCGTTCAAGACCTTGTTCCCTTGCTAGATTGTTCGGAAAATACACGTTATCCGGTCATGGGTGCCAGTTGGCAACCAAGAGGCGGTGTGGCTCGTCACGATGCTGTCGCGTGGGGTTTTGCACGGGCGGCTGACCAACTTGGTGTGGATCTGATTCAGCAAACGGAAGTGACAGGTTTGCGTATAGAAGAAGGCAAAATCAAAGGCGTTGAAACCTCAAAAGGGTTTATCGGCGCAGAAAAAGTTGGTTGCGTAGTTGCGGGTAACTCTGGCGAACTTGCACGCATGGCAAACATGACGCTGCCCATTGAATCTCATCCATTGCAAGCCATGGTGTCAGAGCCGCTCAAACCTTGTATTGATACAGTGATCATGTCTAACCAAGTTCATGGTTATATCAGCCAATCTGATAAAGGCGATTTGGTGATCGGCGCAGGGATTGATGCGTATAACGGCTTTGGTCAACGTGGCTCTTTTCCCGTTATTGAGCATACCATTGCGGCCATCATTGAAATGTTCCCTTTCCTCAGCCGGGTGCGCATGAACCGCCATTGGGGCGGCATTGTCGACACTTGCCCTGATGCATGCCCGATCATCAGTAAAACTGACATTCAAGGGTTGTACTTCAATTGTGGTTGGGGGACGGGTGGTTTCAAAGCGACACCGGGTTCTGGCCACGTGTTTGCCCATACCCTTGCGAATGATTCGCCGCACCCGTTAGCGGCGCCCTTTAATATCGACCGTTTTGTGTCTGGCTATTTGATTGATGAGCACGGCGCTGCCGGCGTTGCGCATTAACCTCACGCAGTATTGGAAAAGGAACTGACATGCTACGTATTTACTGTCCTTACTGTGAAGAACACAGAGACGAAGACGAATATGCCTATGGCGGCGAGGCACATATTGTTCGCCCAGAAGACCCCGATGCGCTGAGTGACAAAGAGTGGGGACACTATTTGTTTCATCGTAAAAACATCAAAGGCAGCCATCGCGAAATGTGGTATCACGCTTCGGGGTGTCGAAAATTCTTCAATGTGCAGCGCAATACGGTGACCTATGACATTGAGGCGGTGTACAAAATCGGTGCGTCAGCAGAGGCGGATAAGTCTCATGGCCAATCAAACGGGGAGGCGAACGCATGAGCCAAAAAAATCGTTTGCCGGAAGGCGGTCGCATTGATCGCAATTCTTCATTTACGTTTTCGTTCAACGGTCAGGTTTACCAAGGACATAAAGGGGACACGTTAGCGTCAGCCTTGATTGCTAACGGCGTGAAAGTCGTAGGACGTAGCTTCAAATATCACCGCCCTCGCGGCATCGTCGGTGCGGGAGCGGAAGAGCCTAATGCGATCTTGCAGTTAGGTTCTCAACCATCAACGTCCACCCCCAATCAACGCGCAACGCAAACTGAGCTTTATGATGGCTTGGATGCGCGTGTCGTGAACGCTTGGCCGAGCCTAGAGACAGATGCGTTAGCTATGGTCGGCAAAATTGGCGGCGCCATGATGCCGGCAGGCTTCTACTACAAAACCTTCATGTATCCGGAATCATTGTGGCCCACTTACGAAAAACACATTCGTAACGCGGCGGGGCTTGGGGAAATCCCTCGCGCAAATGATCCTGACAAATACGACAAAATGCATCATCACTGTGATGTGTTGATTGTCGGGGCTGGCGCAGCAGGATTAATGGCTGCGAGAACCTTGGTTGGGAAAGGGCTTCGCGTGATGCTTGTGGACGAACAAGCTGAAATGGGAGGCAGTTTGCTGCATTGCCGAGAGGCGATCAACGGTCAACCCGCGGATCGCTGGGTGACAGAGACACTTGATGTTCTAGCTAAAGACCGCGATTGCACGCTATTGCCACGTAGCACGGCGTTTGGCTACTACGACCATAATTTCGTGGGAGTGGTAGAGAGAAAAACGAATCACCTCGGTGATGAGGTGCATGGCATTCGACAACGTATGCACCATATTCGAGCGGAGCGGGTTTTGCTGGCAACGGGCGCCATTGAACGGCCTTTGGTGTTTGGTAACAACGATTTGCCCGGCAGTATGTTGGCCTCCGCCGTTTCTATCTATCTTCGTCGGTATGGCGTTGCTGCGGGCGAAAAGCTGGTGCTGATGACCACCAATGATGAAGCCTATGACGCGGCGATTGATTGGCATCAAAGCGGAAGAACGGTTGCGGCGATTGTTGATACGCGTCCGTTTTCAGATGGCGATCGTGTCCAGCAGGCGAAGGATTTGGGGATAACAGTGCTTCAAGGCCACGCCGTCATGAATCTCAAGGGAAGCTCTGAGGTCACTGGCGCAGAAGTGGTGCCCATTGATAAATCGGGCAGCAGTGTTACCGGCACAACGGTGGTTATTGCGTGCGACACGGTTGCCAGCAGTGGCGGATGGAGCCCTGCCTTGCATTTGAGTTGTCACACGGGCGGACGCCCAGTTTGGCGTGACGATATTGCCGCGTTTGTTCCATCAAACAGCGTGAAAGGGATGGACTACGCTGGTGCGGTGGCGGGTGTTGGCGTGTTGGCTGACGTGATCAATGAAGCGGCAGAAGCTGCAATGCGCTTGGCGCAAGCACTCGGCGTTTCTGTTGATAAGCCTGATATGCCAGATGTTGATACTCTGACATCAACACCTGCAATGGCATTGTACCTTGCACCGCATCGCCTTCCTAACAGCCGTGCACCTAAGCAGTTTGTCGATTTCCAAAACGATGTAACAGCGGCGGGTATTGAGCTGGCTGTGCGTGAAGGGTACGAATCCATTGAGCACATCAAGCGTTACACAGCGATGGGATTTGGCACCGATCAAGGCAAAACTGGCAACATCAATGGCATGGCGATAGCCGCCAATGCAATGGGAAAAACCATCCCCGAAACGGGCACGACGATTTTCCGCCCTATGTACACGCCCGTTACCTTTGGTGCGTTGGCAGGACGTGATGTGGGGAAAACGTTTGACCCTGCCCGCTACACGGCGATGCATGCATGGCATGTTCAACATGGCGCCAAGTTTGAAAATGTGGGGCAATGGAAGCGACCTTGGTATTACCCGAAAGGGAATGAAACCATGGCGCAAGCTTTGGGTCGAGAATGTCGCGCAACACGAGAAAGCGTTGGAATATTGGATGCCTCGACCTTAGGGAAAATCGATATTCAAGGCAAAGATGTCCGAGAATTTCTCAATCGCATCTACACCAACGGGTGGGACAAACTCGCTCCGGGGCGTTGCCGTTATGGCTTGATGTGTCACGAAGACGGCATGGTGTTTGATGATGGCGTGACTTCTTGCATCTCAGATGACCATTTCTTGATGACAACCACTTCTGGTGGAGCCGCCGGTGTATTGCGTTGGTTAGAAGCGTGGCACCAAACAGAATGGCCTGAACTTGACCTTTACTTTACCAGTGTGACCGATCATTGGGCGACCATGACGATTTCTGGGCCTAACTGCCGTAATGTTTTGCAGCAACTGGTCGGTGATGAAGATATCTCAGAAGAGGCAATGCCTTTTATGAGCTGGAAACCGATGACAGTGGCTGGCGTGGAAGGGCGAGTATTTCGCATCAGTTTCACGGGCGAATTGTCTTTTGAAATCAACGTAAATGCTAATGCAGGCATGTATGTGTGGGAACAAGTGATGAAAGCGGGAGCACCGTATAACATCACCCCTTATGGCACAGAAACCATGCACATTCTGCGAGCTGAAAAAGGCTTTATTATTGTTGGGCAAGACACCGATGGTTCGGTCACGCCACAAGATTTGAATATGGGTTGGATAACCGGAAAGCAGAAAACCTTCAGTTTTCTGGGGCGTCGCTCATGGACGCGTGAAGATACCATTCGTACGGACAGAAAACAGCTGGTGGGCCTGAAATGCACTGAGCCTAACAAGGTTATTCCGGAAGGTGCGCAAGCGGTGGATAATCCAGAGCAACCGATTCCAATGACCATGGTGGGACACGTCACTTCTTCATACTTCAGTGACGTTTTAGGTGAATCCATTGCTTTTGGACTAATCAAGAACGGCCTGAACCGAATGGGAGATCATGTTTACTTCCCATTGGCAGACGGTAGCGTATTGAAAGCGCAGATTTGCAGTTCGGTGTTTTATGACACGAAAAACGAGAAGCCCGCACAATCAAAAGATGAAGACGTCTCGCCGCTTGAAGAGGCTTACACTGTGCAAAGTGCGCTGCCTTTACACCATTTAGGTCAATCTCAAACCGCGTCGGCGGGTGTGCACTTGCATGAGACGAAGAACATGAGCCAAGTTGTTCTGCGTGGAGCGCCTACCGAGGAGTTTGTTGCGAATGTTGAGCAAGCGCTTGGAGTCACATTGCCAACTAAAACCTGTTCGTCATCCGAGTCGGATAGCTATCAGGTGTGGTGGCAGTCGCCGGATGAATGGCTCGTGTTGAGTACCGCGAAACCAGCCCAAGAGATTGAGACATCTTTGCGCGCTGTGTTGAGTGGTCATTACCAAGTAGTGGATGTGTCGGGAGGCCAGTCGTTGGTGACCTTATCCGGCTCTCACGCGCTAGATGTGCTGAAAAAATCTGTCTCTTACGACGTTGATTCACGCCACTTTGGCGTCGGTAAATGCGTCGGTACGACATTTGCCAAAGCGCAAGTGTTTATGCGCCACCGTAGCGAAAACTGTTACGATCTCGTGGTGAGACGCAGCTTTGCAGACTACATCGCGTTGTGGATCCAAGATGCGGCTGAGGAATATGGCCTGACACTAGATTGCTAAACGATAGCTCACGCCATTGGATGGTTGGCGTGAAAATTCAACGTCTATTAGCCCGCACTTTGTGCGGGCTTCTTATTATTTGGCAACCATGGTTGCCAAGCTGTTTCAATGCGACTCTGTTTGTATGCGGATATCACTTTAGGCACGTTATTCCCGCCAATCAAAGGAGATAAATCGCTATGATCGACATAAACCGATTCAATTGAGAATGCGTACTTGCCACTCATTACTGACCCTTATTTCTATCTTCTATCCGTTCCCGCGGTGCTGATTTATGGCATTGGTAAAGGGGGGCTGGGTGGCGCGTTGGGGATCATAGCAGTGCCCTTGATGGCCTTTGCCATTGCACCCACGCAAGCTGCGGCGATATTGCTTCCTATCTTACTGGTAATGGATTTCTTCGCAGTACGCTATCACTATAAAAGCGCAGACTACGTCGTAATAAAGCGCATGCTGCCGGGGGCATTGCTCGGTGTTGCTCTTGCTGGCTTTTATATTCATGCCGTACCCCAAGCTGGGCTGAAGTTGACCATTGGGTTTCTTTCGCTGTGGTTTTGTATTCACTATGTTTTGTCTGAATTCGGTCTTATGAAAGCGGCGAAAAAGCAAAAGGGGAAAATCGCAGCGATGATTTGGGGTGGTGTTAGTGGCTTTTCTAGCACAACGGTACATGCAGGCGGCGGGCCAGCAAGCATATACCTTTTGCCACAAAAGCTTGAGAAAGTGACGCTGGTAGCCACCATGGCGGTTTTTTTCGCTCTGTTGAATGTGGTGAAGGTGATCCCTTATGCGGCGATTGGCGAATTTGATCAAACGAACTTGTTGACCGCACTGATCTTGATTCCGCTTGCACCGCTTGGCGTAAAAATGGGAGTTTGGATGCTGCATCGTGTCAGCCAAAAACGTATCTATCAACTGTGCTATTTGTTTCTGCTTCTTTCAGGTATCAAGCTGTCTGCGGATGGGATCATCAGCTTGATATAACACGGCATCACAATCTTAGCTGTTAACCTTACTGTCGGCTCAAACGAAACGCGAGCGACACTGCCAAAGACTGCGCCAAGCATAAGGTACCGGTTTGTGAACGAAATGACTCCACGGCGGCTTCTTTTATCACAAAGCACACATCACTGTTCGCGGCTAAAGGGCTTACTTGACTGTCTGTGAAGACGATCTTTTTCGCTTTAGATTGGGTGGCGTGATCACAAAGCTCAATGGTCTCAGGTGAATATGGCGAAAAACTCGCACCAATCACCACATCCTTTTCACCGACTAGCGCCAACTGCTCCGAAGCCATGCAACCAAAGCCATCTACCAAAACCACTCGTCGTTCAAGATGACGAAGAGCATAAGAAAGGTAAGACGCGATACTAAATGCGCGGCGCATGGCGACCACGTAGATAGTGTCCGCATATTCGAGTAGGTCTACCGCGGCATCAAGCTGCTCAGGACTGACGGAACTGGTCAGTTCCTGCAAGGCGACGGTATTCGCCAGTGTAAACTGTTGAAGAATGTCGCTAGGTGTCTCTAGTGAAGCATCTGATTGGTTATTTTTGAGGAGCTTAGCGCGCTCAGTGTAACTGCTCGTTTCTTCGACTAAATTCTTGCGAAAAAGCTGCTTCATTTCATTGAAGCCACTAAAGTCGAACGCGTTGGCAAAGCGAATTAGGGTAGAAGGTGGCACATTGGCGTGCGTGGCGATCACGGCGACCGTATCAAAGGCAATACTGTTTGGGTTGTCGAGAACATAGTGGGCGACTTGTTGCAATCGCTTACTCAAGTCGTGATAGCGTTGTCGGATTTGTTGCTGTAATTCAGCGAGGTGAGTTGCCGTAGCCATAGAGTGCTCGATTCAGTTCCATCTATGGCAAGTGTAATGTTTCGAAATGAAATTTAAAATGGAATTTTTATTTCACTATCAATTTATCTGCTTGATGATCGCTCCGCTTACTTCAGGCCAAAGCTGAATTGCTTAAAATGCGGGTTGTCGACCAACACCTCTAATGAAGCAACATCATCGAGCACCACAAGTTCTGTGGCACGCTGTTGGTTGCGGTCAGTATCTAGTGAAATACATTCCTCACGGTCAGCGTTTCGCGTCGTGTCTTTAGCAATGCCCTCTATGGTTTCACCCGAGCGTAAAACGAGTTTGATGGGGTAGCGAAACAAGCAGACAATTTCCACGTAATCATAGTCATCGCATTTGATCATTGAACAATCTCCCTCAATTTATGCTTTTGTACTCAAGCCACCTCAACAACGGCGAGATAACTTGAGAACATGACAAGGCTAAGTGTCGCCTAGGATGCGATTACTTGCTAGTGGTGCCATTAGGGATGATCAATGAACGTACTTCTACTCGACGGTTCTGCGCTTTTCCTGCTGCGGTTGTATTGTTAGCAATAGGGGCGGTTTCACCACGGGAAAGCGTTTTAAGTGCAGCCGTGTTGCCCGCTGATGTGGTGAGGTAGCCTTTCACAGAATCAGCACGTTGAAGCCCAAGCTTCAGGTTGTAGGCGTGGCTACCAACACTGTCGGTGTGCCCTTCAATGGATAACGCGGTTTGGCTGCGTTTGATTGTATCGACCACACTTGCAAGGATTTTTTTGCCAGTTGATGTGAGAGATGACTTATCAAAACCAAAGTGCACCATGGCAACAAGTTGATTGTGATGTGATGAAACACGGGGTGTCTCGCGAACTAAAAGCTCGGCACATTCTTTGTTGAGGCCGGCGTTCACCAAGGCGTCAATGAACAACGGGGTGGTGGGATGTGTTGTCATCGGTGCTTCTAATTGAACATACTGTGATTTATGAAAAAACACTTCAGTGGATTGGCCCACATCAATGCGAAAGGCGACCTCTGTGTTTTTATCCGAACAGATATCTTCAAATACAGTTGTTGAAATATTTTCAGCAAAAGAAATAGAACTAACAGCACTCAAGGTAATTGCCAGTGCTGTTATTGAAAATGCTGACTTCATAATGTCTCCATAAGCGTTCTTAACTGCCAACGTACAAGCGCCCAACTTCTTCACTGATAAGCTCAAGAACCGTTTCATAGATATCCTTGTATGAGCTCGCTGATTGAATGTTTTCAGCACCAGCACAAGTCTGCAATCCTGGGTTTAGCGAAATGTCGTAGTCAAAACCAATCACAAATATTCGAGCTTCGACAGCCCGACCATTGATTTGCCTTTGTTCTAACTTCTTTATGATGTTGTCGCATAGCCCAGCGTTATATAGTCGTAGTGCGGCATAGCTGGGAAAGCGATTGTCATGGGCGTAGTCGGGGTGCCAATCTGCGCCATCAGAGAGAACAATGATGAGTTTTCGAACGTTTTCTCCGCCGTTAATAATCTTCGCTGCCTCGAGAATACCTTCGAAAGAAGCGGTCCCATGACTGGGGATAAAATGATCGATCGTTGTTCTGAAATTAGCAAAATTATCAGTTAACCCCAGCGTCCTGAAGGACGAACTATCATTAGGATCTCTGCCGATGATGGATGTTCTCGGTGTTGTGAGAGGGGCTGCGACGGTAGCTGCATAGTTGATATTGGGAATGTTATTCCACCACTGGTATGATCTAGAGCCATTGCCGTAGTACTGAACATTGCTGTAGTAGGAACCGAGATCATGGGGATACATGTTGTATCCAATAAACGCCGCACGGTTTGCGAGTTGCTCGTCGCCAATCTCTTGTTCAGTGGAATCATTGTATGACTCCAGCCTTTCAGTAATGCGTTTTATGACCTCAACAACTCCCTCATATTTTGAGTTGATATGACTGAATTCATCGTCGTCGTCATTATTGTCATCGTTTTCTTCCCATGCGCTCGCCATTGATCCAGAGAAATCCGCGACGAAGGCGACATCAATGGTAAAGCCCTGATATTTACGTGCCGTTGCTTCTCCGCCCATGGTGATCTTTTCTTCATACCCTTGATGATAATCGCTCTTCGGATACCAACTGGTGAAATCTGATTCGACGCTGACTCGATACTGGGTAAAAATTAAGCCATCACGGTCATAAACCCCCGCTTTCCCGCATTGTTCTCCATAGATCTCATCGCAACTCGTTCTTTGAACATTGATGTCAGAAGCGTTGATGTCGCCGTCTGGTGCATAATTGTCGACAAAGCCTTTGGCCAATATTTGATTTTCATGGACGACGGTTGAAGCATTAGCAGCGACGGCAAGAGAGGCCATTTCAACGCCATCATTGACCCGAGCATGGGTTTGTAAATAGCGCGTCGATTCAATGGCGAGAACAAATACGCTGAACAATAGTGGAAAAGCGATAATGTAGAAGATGGTCGCTACGCCACGTTGTTTTGAAGAACTTGATTTCATCGCACTCAATCCTATCGACCTACTGATATTGAGGTTGAGCGAGCCAACTCCCAAGTTTCGCCCATGAGTTTTCCGAACATATTGTCCGTTTTATAACAAAGAGTGATTTGATACAGCGTTAGTCGATTACCGAAGTTGGTCACTGGCGCGAGTTCTGACTTTAAGCTGAGCCTTTTAACAGGCGCGCATCCATAATCACCAACATCAAAGATATTAACCCCAGTCTGAGCGGAAATAGGTTGTTGCTCACTGTTGAATCTCTGTTGTTCGATCACCATGCCGAGACGACTCGATTCGAAGCCGTTCATTGTTGCATCTAAGGATGTCGACACTAAACGAAACAATGTGGATGTTTGCGAAATTGTCATTTTGTCTTCTCCATCAAAGAGTTGAGTCCGCTCTTTAACTAGGCTTACCGTTGAATAGGAAAGACGATCCAGCTTTCCGACAACGGCTTGTTTTGAGACAACATCCATAGTGAAAACACAAATAAAACTGAATGCGATCAGAATGACGACAAGTTCAATGGTGAATGTGCCACGTTGTTTATTGGCTAAATTGGTCACGTTCAAATTCCTGAATAGCAATGACTTCACGAGATAAATTCAATGTTTCTGCATCATACAAATACGAGAACATGGGTTCGTATTCGTAGCTCACTTGGTAAAGGGCAATGGGTTTGTCCGAGCCCAATACGGTGCCAGCCCTTGACGCCGCGCTGTCTAATGAGTCATAAAATTCAACAGAGATACTGAATTTGGTAGGGTCAACAACCTTTGTCCAAAAGTCATTACTGTTGCTGATCGCCGTTCGGAATATGGACTCATAATTCGCATTTGCAGAGGATCTAGCAGTGCGAGAAGACTCTGAAATGGCGTAATCAACCACTGACGATAAATAGCCAATGACACATATTTCGACCCAAAACATGAGAAAGAAAAACAGGAGCGGAAAGCCGATGGCAAACTCGAGGGTAATAACACCTGATTGTTGGTTCTTTCTTCGTGTGTGTTTTCGCCTTAACGATCTCATGTCAAGAATCCCAACGAATGGTTAGAGTGTTTCCTTCAACTTTGATATCGGGTTTTTCCTGGGTTTTTTCGTGCATTTCAAGCACGATACGAACAAAGCTCTCATGCTCTCCCAGTTCAATGGCCTTCGCAGGGCCTTCTTTTAAATAGCGCTTACGCTTGGTGGTGAAATTCTTAGCGCCTTCAATATCAAATACCCATTTTCTGCGTTTCTCGAGATACTGAGAGTGGATCTTTCCCAATTCAAAATCTGAAGTTGCGACGTATTCGCTTACGCCGTTAGCCTGCAAAAAAGTAATGTCCGTAACTAAATAGCGAGAGCGTTTCTTTTTCGTCTTTTTGACGAGAGACGGTGTTTGTTTTGCCTCTTTTCTAGCAGGTTTTAGTGTCTTCTCTTGTTGAGCTTTTTCTGCTTTGGCTTTGTTGGCTTCTGCTACTCGTTGACGTGCAAGTTCTAGCGGTCCCACTTTTTCTTTTTTAGGTGGGCTGATGTCGGGCTTTGTTGTTGGGGCGACGGAGGCTTTTGATGTTAAGGCGACGGCAGCAGATACCGTCGACGGAGCGCTGATTGCACGGTGCGTTTTTTTGGTAGAAGTGTTCTTTGCCGTTGAAACCGCGTCATCTTTGGTTTCGTCTTTCGCTTTAGCTACGGCTTCAATGTTATCAATCGGAGCATTCTGAGCGAGTACTAATTTAGGTTTGTCTCTTTGTTTGTTGGTCGCCAAAATGGAGTCAATTTTTTTTATGCTATCCGTCGCTGAAGCCGGTGTTGTCAATGGTGCACTAACGCTGGCTTGAGCATTTTTTTGAGCGCTAGTTTGCGAGTTGGTTTGAGAGAAGCGACTCAATGCCTCAACATTATTGAAGCTGGTATATCTTTCATTGATGGTTTCTCTGCTTTCTTGGCTTGCTAGGAGTTGACTGAATTCGCGGGAACGGCCAGATTTAGCAAGTGCAAGCAATAGGTTAGCCTCAACGATACTGTCTGAACGCCCATTTTTCACTAGCGGCAACAAAATGTCGGCTGCCCAGTTAAAATCACCTTTTAACATGGCGACCATCGCGAGGTTGTTCTTCACAATGTCATCATCGAAGCCATAAAGGCGCGCTCGATCAAACGCCTGTTTGGCTTTATTGAGTTCACCACGTTGGGCGAGGAGCAGTCCCTTTAGGTTGTACGCTTCTGCATTGTTATCATAGATACGTAATGCCGTGTTTACGTGTTGCTCGGCGGCATTGAGTCTATCGAGGTCATAGAGCACGTTTGCTCTGAGCATTTCTAGCTCAGTATCCTTAATGGCGTCATAGGGGATCAGCGCTAACTGAAACTGTGCGGCTTCTGGGTCGCCTGACAAATAGAGTGCGTTCGCCAATTTATATCGCAGTGTTGGTGACGGGCTTTTCTTCAGTTGCTCTTGGTAGCGTTTAACCAAGGAGGTGTAGTTACCGGTTTGGAGTAAAAGCTGATCTCCTTTCTCCCCGGCATACTCTTCGAGCACATTAGAGGAACTACACGCAGAAAGCGCAAGAATGATGGTGGCAATGAGTAACGGTTTCATAGTTTCTCCAACATTCTCATCACACCAGGACTGACAATCAGCACAACGACGGGCATCATGACAAAAATGATCATTGGAATGGACATTTTGGAAGAGAGCTTTCCGGCTTTTTCTTCGAGAGAAAGAAGCTGAATTTTTCGAATATCGTTGGAAAGCGTGGTTAGGATTTCGTAAACCGACGTACCGTGCTGCATGCTCTGGGTGAGAGTCATAACGAAGCTGTGCATTTCTGGAGACGGAACCCGTTCGTAAAGATCTTGGAGCGATTTGTCTAGACCAACGGTTCTAGCTCTGTCACTGAGGCGTTTCAACATGTAAGCGATATCGCGGTCGAATGATGCCATTTCAGACGTTAGGTAGAATAGGGTCGACTCGATAGTCATACCCGTTTGAACACAAGTGGCCATCAAATCTAATAAGAAAGGCAGTTTTCGGGTGATTTTTAGTGCGAGTGCGCGACGGCGCATTTCTAGGTATAAGTCAGGCCCAATAACCACAACTAGGGTTAATCCTGCTAACCATGTGATTTTATCTGCGATTCCTTCATAGATGGGCGCATCGCCAGTCAAAATGACAATAGCGGAAGCAACCCCGAAAACCGTATACTTAATAAGGAAAAAGTAAGGTGCCAGCGCGGTGTTATAGATACCAGCACCAATAAATTTCTCAGTGATTTCGTTGTTACTGGCAGCGAAAAATGACGAAATCAATCGAGATGCATTCGCGAGCGAAGAGACTTTGTCTATCTGATTAATATCTAAGGCTTGTTCAATGCTGCTCTTGCGTTTTACGTTGCCGAGCAGAATCGTCAGGGCTGTCGCTGCGCCAAGCGCTATCAATACAATGAAAATGAGCGTGTAGAAATTGTTCATTACTTCACACTCTTCATCAACCAAGTGATGATACCAATGCCAATCGATTCACTGACTAAGGTGTAATAAAGCAGAAACCTTCCGCTTGGGTCATGCATCACATAGTCATAGTTTTCAGGTGACAAAAAACGCAGAACAACAAATAGGAAGAAAAAAGGAATAGCGCAGATGATGTATGAAGACATACGTGCTTCTGCCGTTAATGCCTTTTTCTTCATATCCACACTTTTGGCATCGAAAAGCACACGGTTGAGGTTGGTAATCACACGGCGTAGTTGACCACCGCGATTTACGTTCACCCTCATGGCGATTACAAAGAACTGGAACGTGGGTGTTGGGAATCGTTGACATGCTCGAGCAAAAACAGATTCGGTTGTCTCACCTAAATTTAATCGCTCACCCATCGTCTTAAACTCGCGTCCAACAATATTGTCGAGTGACTTTCCGACGTATTGAATTGCGTGGAGCAAACTTTCACCAGCGGAAACCGAACTGGCGATCATATTGAGCGCATCTGGGAAGTTATCTTCGAACTCTTTTTGTGTTCGAAACTCTAAATACCGAATGCCTAGATAGGTGAAAATAGGGTAAGAAAGTAAAAGCGATACTTGAGTTGTGAATCCAAATACGGTTACAAAGACAAACTCACCAACAAAGGTGGCGGCGACGTAATACCCCAACACCTTAATAATGGCGTACTCGCCAATGTCGTAATAGATGTTTCTTAGAGATCGAGATAGACGTTGAGAAAATGTGGTGTTGGACAGTGCTTCCATATCAACAGCGCGGTTTTCGAGCAGCTTGGTTTCAGGTAGCGTGTTGTTTTCACGAAGCATACTTTCTCGGCGTTCACTGAGCTGAGCCTGTTTCCTCATAATGTAGAGGCCAACCCCAATTAAGCCGATGAAAAACAGATTCGCAATCATGCTTGCATCTCACTGAAGATACTTTTGAGTTCTTTGTCTAAGCCGAAGTAACGCGCTTTTTCATAGAGCGCCGAGCGCTCCATCAGTCCAGACGTAATGAACCGGCCTAGAATTCGTCCTTGGCTTGAGAAGCCTTGGTGTTCAAAACGGAATATCTCTTCCATCACCACACCGTCGCCTTCCATACCGACGACCTCGCAGATACTCATGACCTTGCGGCTACCATCGTGAAGGCGACTAATCTGAATGATAATGTCGACGGCGCTTACGATAGTGCGTCGGATGGCCTCCAGAGGCAAAGAAGCCGTCGCCATCATGACCATACTCTCGATACGAGAAATGGCGTCTCGAGGACTATTGGCGTGGAGAGTAGTCATTGAACCATCGTGGCCTGTATTCATCGCTTGAAGCATCTCAAACGTTTCAGCTCCGCGGCACTCACCAATAATGATCCTATCAGGGCGCATACGGAGCGCATTGATAACCAATTGGCGCTGGTTGATCTCGCCATTACCTTCAATACCTGCGGTACGTGTTTCCAGGCGTACCACATGAGGTTGTTGCAAACGAAGTTCAGCTGCATCTTCAATTGTCACAATACGTTCACTCTCAGAGATATACTGCGAGAGTGCATTCATCATTGTGGTTTTGCCAGAGCCTGTACCGCCAGAGATCACCACATTGAGACGACAGCGTGATGTGATGATCATGAGCTTGGCGACCTCCGGACTGACAGCGCCAAATTCAATCAAATCACCGAAACTGATGCTTTGCTTTTTAAACTTACGGATAGATACGGATGCCCCATCAATGGCAATGGGCGGGAGAACTATGTTCACGCGGCTTCCGTCTTCAAGTCGAGCATCACACAGCGGTGTGGAGTCATCAACGCGTCGACCGACTCTTGAGGCTATGCGTTTGGCGACGTTTGTAAGCTGTGTGTTATCCATGAAGGTGATTCGAGATTTTTCAACAAGTCCCTGCCTTTCAATAAACACGTTGTCAGGGCCATTGATCATGATGTCCGAAATGGAATCATCCTCCATCAATGCCTGAATAGGGCCAAGCCCTCGAAGTTCGTCGTAAAGCATGGTGACGAATTCATTGCGAAGCGTGGTAGATACTGGTGACTTATCTTGTTCTATGAGCAGCAAAATGGCTTGAAGTAACTGGCTTTTCAGTTCGTCCTTGCTAAGTGTCGAAACGGCTTCTGGGTCAAGAGCATCAAAGATGCGCGTGCGCAAGGAAATGTAAAGTTCACGAGAAGGATTCATATATTAGTTACCCTTCTTACGGAAAAAGGGAAACAGCCCTTTCCCACGACTTGGCAGTGCGACTTCACCGACTACCAAAGAACATAAGGCGCGGAGCTGGCTTCCAAATTTGGTTTTGCCACTGCTTAGCATGGTTCCGCTGACTAATGCTTCTTCCACAGAAACTTCATATGGAAGGACAACATCAATGGGCACACTTAGATACTTAACAATTTCGGATTCAGTGACGCTATGGAAGCGAGATGCTCGATGTTTATTGAGAACAAGCATGATTCGGACAGTTTTCCTTAGGTCATTTTCTTCTATATGCTTTTTAATGTTATGCAAAAGCGCCGCGGTTTCGCGAAGACAGGAAATAGTCGGGTCCATCACTATTACAGCCACATCAAGTTGCTTGATTAATGAACTCGGCTTTAAATCGAAGCTGACAGAGGCAGAAAGATCATCAATGATGAAATTGGTTTCGCTGCTTAAATTGCTGATGACAGTGGCAGTGACTTCGTGGAAGTCCGCTGACGTTTCACTATCTAAGCCCAAAGCGAGGTAATCGAGTCGATGGTTCACTCGTGTGACGAGCGATTTCGCGATCGACTCATCAACATTACCACTGGACTCAACAGCATTAAGTTTTCGTTTTTCACGGTTTTTCACGCCAAGGTAGATATCGAGATTGCCGGAAAGATAGTTGTTATCTACGACAACGCAGGAAGCCTGCTTTTCATTAGAAAGCTGCCAGCCAAGCTCTGCTGTGATGAGTGAGGTACCGATACCACCGCGAGTGCCGATGATTCCAATACGCTTTGCCCGTCGACGATGCTTAAAGTTTGCTGATTCATGTTGGGCTAAGACACTCTCGACAAATTCAGCAAGCTCGATCTTCGATATCGGCCAAAGCAGGTAATAAAAGCCGAACGCTTTTAGCTCTCGCACCACAGAAATAGAGTCTTCGCCACCGATGATTAAGACAGAAAGAGAGGTGGGAAGGCGCTCTGATAATTGGCGGCACTCTTTTAATATGTCCTCACATTTCACCAAATCGACAATGGCAACTTGGGCATTTAGCTCTTCCACTTGCCCTGCGACGTCATCAAACTTGTATTGATATGCGGTTGGTAGCGTTTCGCCAATAAAGCGGAAAGTCTCTTCGACCAGAGACTTTGACGCATCCGTTCTATGAAATTGAATAACCTTAATGCCAGACTGATTGCCAAGGTTAGAGAGAGAGCTCGTTGATTCTTTCTTGAGTAGTTCGTCAAAGATCATGATGTCTCTCTTACTGGCTGTCTTGAGGTAAAACGGTGGTACGATTTTGGCCTGCTAACTTTCTGTCAGGATGGAGCATCGACTGCCATCTTAAATTATCTGAGTAGCAGCCATCATCACCAGAGTGATACTGGCCAATCACGCGCTCGTTACAGGTGTGCGTTTGCACCTGATAGATAGTTGTTGATAGCGAAATGATATCGACGACCTGCGAACTGTCTGACTGTAAAGTCACTAATTCTCTCGGTGTTCCCGCACTAATCAGCCACCTAGATGCTTCCATGGCGAGCCTTTTTGCGCTATGACCTTTCCAAGAGATCTCCGCGCCATAGACAAGCAGGTCGTCTTTGTTGTTTTTGAGGTAAGTGAATAGCTCTTTTTTGGCGAGCTTTGATTTCTTGTTTTTCAAACTCACAGCATAGGTATATGTCACCGGAGTGACGGTAACGTCTCCACCTTGCACTGCTGTTCGATGCGGTAAACTTGAGCAAGCGAATAGAAAAGAGGTGCTCAGAACAAAAGTGACGAGATATCTTTTGGTACCAATCATTTCTTGAACCCTCCCGTCGCTAGAATTTCAGTCTGCCATTTAGCCGTGTCTGACGATGAATCAAAATCAACCCCGAAGAATCGAGAGAGAGTGCTGGTCTGCTTGATTTGTGGCAGTGTGATGTTTGCGGAGGTTATTGGCGTCACCAAAGATACAGTGGCAACAATAACCAGCTCGGTTTTTCGCCGAGTGGTCGTAGAGTGACGGAACAATGCCCCTAAAATTGGAACATCAGCGATAAATGGTATTTTTGCTAGTGACTCTTGGTCTTCCGTACTGAGTAATCCAGCTAGAACAAAACTGTCACCATCGCCAAGCTCAATCGTTGTTTGGGCTCGACGAACACGAAATGCAGGTATATCCAAGGCGGTTTCACCAAATTGCTCGTCGACAGAGCTCACAGATGGCAGGAGGGTCAACATGATCTTGTCATCGCGTTGAACTTCAGCAGCAAGCTCTAGACCAATACCAAACGATCGATAGCTGATGACATAACCGTCAGGTGAGAGGTAGGAAATTGGCACTTCACCACCGACAAGAAAGCTTGCCGTCTCTCCTGAAATAACCGAGAGGTTGGGTTCGGAGAGTACTTGTCCAATTCTGTCATCGTTGATGGCTGAAATGTAAGAGCCGACGTTGCTACCTGAACCGCCCGTTCCCGTAATGGCACGAAAGAATTGTCCATTGTTGAACGTGTTTTCAAATACGGTACCCCACTGGATGCCGAGTTCGTTCACAATTGAACTGTTAACTTCCGCAATGGTGAGTTTGACGTTGACTTGTTTAGTGACTGTGACTTCCAAGTTGTTGACCACACCCTCATAGATTTTATGCGCAAGGTAGTCGATATCTTTATCGGGTGTATCGGTGTTAATGGATACCAGCGTTTTGACTTTCTCTGTGGGATCTTTGGTTAGGAGTTCACCAACCATGGCATAAATTTCATCTTTTTCTTTCTGCGTTGGAACAGTGCCTCCCAAAACAACGCGATCACCCAAGTTTAAAACGGACACTTCGGCGTTTGGGTATTGTGATGAGAGCATTTGCTCAATGCTGATTAAACTTTTATTAACGACAATCCGTTTTTCTGTCAGTGTGGAACTGTTTTCACCAAAAACGATTAACGTTGTGGTACCAATGTTTCTTCCAAATACCACCAAGCGGTTGTTATCAATGACTTGGTAATCCGCCACTTCTGGGTTAGCGATAAAAATAGTACCGATTGTGGTATCAAAATGCATAGAACGGGCATCGCCAGTACCAAGATTGATGATTCCTGCCGCCTTCACTGTCAGGGAGGCTGATGCCAAAAAGACGACGAGTAAGATGTGATGAAAACGCAAAGTAAGCATTCCTTGCTCTCTAGTTAAAAGCCTTATCTTGGCCACGAATCTCAATAACCGATTTAAAATTTGGTAACACGTCGTGCGTGTCCGCATTCATGCCCAATGTTGTTTGATTTAAAGACTTAATAACTTCAATGACACCAATGCGCCTCGCTATGACCATTTTCCCTATTTGCTCTCTTGCGAGCTCAATGGTGATAGGTAAGTCCTCAGTTTTAGAATCATTCTCTCCCTCAATAGCGAGGATTTTGACGTTTTGGAGCAATGGAGAAACAGATAGCGTGCGGAATGATTGAATAGCATTGCTTCTGCCTGACTCGCCAATATTTTGCTCGTCTGATGTCAGCACTAGGACGTCAATATGGTCACCGACAGAAATACCTGAACCTAAAAAGTCTCGGCTTGTTAAACCAAACGAGTAAGGCGTCATACCAGGCTCTATCGCGGCTTCGATGTAGCCTTTGTCTCCGGGTGAAATAAAGTCGCTTTGAGTGATGAAGGTAGAGTTAGATATGTCTTTAGCGGCAATCATGCCGGGAACAATTTCTAATGAAGTATCTTGTGCAATCCCTTTCGTCATGGCCTCCTGCTCACGCACGCGGAAATATCGGACATTTGTTCGTTTTAAAAGATCGCCTTTTTCAAGTGATGCCTCAAGTTGCGCGACTTGAAATGTTGGGATAGATGTATCGACGACTGCTGTTTGATTGAACCTAAACATTCCGGTCAAACCTAACAGGCCAATAATGATTGTCAGTACTGCAATAACAAAAAATACTCTTTGGCTCATTTGTCTACTCGGTATGTCCTACACATAGGATGACTGGTTTAACTAAGTGCACTCAGGTGAATAAAAAAAAGACTGGAAAAAACGATAGGAACTCCGTATGGGACGCCTTTATTTTTACCGTTTTTCACAATTTTCGATTTAATGAGGATGATTAATGCTGTGATGCCACCAATAAAACCGATTGTTACTAAAGACAGTGTCCAATATTGGCTGTCGATTATTAGCGCATAGATAGAAAGAAGCTTTATATCGCCAGCCCCAATTATACCCAAGCTAAAAATAACCAACCCAACGGTTAAGACTAGAGTGCTTCTTAGTATATGCAACTCTATGTTTTCGTATTCATAGGCAATTAATAAACAGCAGACCAAAACGACTAAATTTAACCTGTTGCTTATCTTTCGCTCTTTGATGTCCGAAACAATAATAACCGTTGAGATGGCTATAAGGACTAGACCAATGAGATTCATTGACAATGGTCTTAGGCCCGCATTACTGAGTAGTAACGGTTTCGGCTTTACCGATGTTGGTATCAATTACCGTCATTGCGTCACCTAGTGCTTTACCCAGCCCACCGTCTGCAACAACTGCAAGCACGATTGCAGAGATTGCCACACCGATGATTGCATATTCGATAGCGGTTACGCCACGTTCGTCTTTTGTAAAACGCTTAGCGATTTTAAGTAGAGACATGAAAAACTCCATTTATGTTTTAAGGGTGATCTTATTTTAATGATTCGCTTGAAATTAAATGTAAGGATTTCTGGCCAGTGCCGAATCTCATGTTTATTCTCAAGTTAGGAAATAAGATATAACTGATATTTAAATATATCCACCAACTAATTCAAGGGTTTGTTTTTCACTTTTAATACCAATTCTTATTATTGAGTTGTCTCTTGTGTAGTTGCTAGTGTTTTTATAGCTAACTTGTTGAGTATTAATGGTTGTGTAATGTGATAAATGTAACTAAATAATATATGCAACAAAGCTCAAAGTCTAAATATGCGATCAGCTGAGACAGTGATGAATATTTTTATAAACAAGACTTCTATCACACAAAAACGGAGATGTTTATCTAACCCAATAATAGTTTTTATTGGTTTATCTTTAATTAATCACCAAGTTTCCATTAACAATTACTCCTGGTGACAGATGATCCAGTCATTTGTGGTGAATATTTGTACAGCGAATTCACATTTGGAATATACGTTAAGTGTCCATTACCTCATGCTTATTGTCTAAAATGTCGGCTTTTAGATATTTTTCTTTACACGAAAATAAGATGATCATATGAAATCAATGACTGATATATTCAGGCGAAATTATCAAAATTATACGTGTAATAGCCATCTTTCTATACGCGTTATAGGGTAACTTTTCTGACTATTTATTCATTGGGTGAGAAGGTGCCAAACAACCTGAAGAAGTATGGTCAGGCTGTTTGGATTGTTGCTTGCACGTGCTGGATATCAGTGATGTGCTGGGAGCGAGGAAGGAGAAGGTTTTGTGGTGATTACATTGACAAAGTACATCCCAATCACCGCACCTAATACAAACAAGAACACGACGCTTGATCCAGAGCCTAATGCAGTGATGGCAGGTCCTGGGCAAATTCCCACCAGCCCCCAACCCACACCAAATAGCGCAGCACCAGAAATTAACTTTGCGTCCAGCGTAGTACTCTCATTGACGCAGAAGGTGTCAGCCAACAATGGCTTGGCTTGTTTACGAACTAAGAAGAAATAACCTGGCATAAAGACCAATAAAGCGCCACCCATTACAAAAGCCAAGTTGGGATTCCATTGTCCGAATATATCGAGAAAGCCAATGACATTGGCAGGGTTAACCATGCCTGAAATCATCATACCTAGGCCAAACAGCAAGCCTGAAAATAGCGCAATAGCGTGATTAAACATCCCTATCTCCTTAGGCGTGAAGACGCACAAATACTGTTAAAAAGGCAGTACCCATGAAAATGAGCGTGGCGACGATTGAGCGTTTAGACATGCGGCCCATACCGCAAATTCCGTGACCGCTGGTACACCCATTTGCTAGACGAGTACCAATACCGACCAGTAGTCCCGCTGCAACGGCAAGAAGCGGGGAGGTACCTCCTGAAACAGAGGAAAAATCTGGGTAGGTAAACCCAACAAGAGGTGAAATAACGCCCGCAATGATCATGCCGCCGAGAAAGAGTAGACGCCAAGCAACGTCAGATTGACGAGGTTTAAGTAGCCCGCCAACAACGCCGCTGATGCCAGCGATACGACCGTTGAAGGCCAATAGTGTTAGCCCCGATACGCCGAGCAACATACCCCCAAGCAATGCTTCCCAAGGGATTTCAAATGACATAGATACTCCTGTTATTTCCGTCTTCAAGGCTGAGCGAGTCTCATCAACAGCACTTCCATGGAAACCAATCTTATAGAACACCAAGATTAAGTCAATTCTAATTTAGTATTCATTAAATTAATAATATCTAATATATGGCAGGGTATGCGATCTCGCCACTTGATTGCGCTGAGATATTGGGCCTTGTTAATCGGGTATCTTCAGGTTGGTTGGGGGCTATCGCAGATGGAAAAGGGTTGAGGGCTGAGGGTTAGCTGACAACGGAAAACCATCCACTGACAATAACTATAGGGGCAGAATAGAAAATACCACTCTCTAAAGGAGTGGTATTTTCTTGTCAAAGTCCCATTTCCTGACACTTATCCCCGTCAAACATCAGTCATGCTGATGTAAGCCAGAAAGCTATCTAATGGGGACACTATGAAATACACAATCCTATCTGCATTTTTGCTAGCAACCGCTACTTTATTGCCTTCATCGTTACTTGCAGCCACCCCATCGGCTGCTGATGCGGAGGTTTATTTTGTAACGCCTAAAGATGGTGAAACCGTACCGGAGACATTCAAAGTGGTATTCGGTTTGAAAGGCATGGATGTTTCGCCGGCGGGTAATAATCAGCCCAACTCAGGGCACCATCACTTGTTGATTGATGTCGACTCACTAGCGGATTTCTCGTTGCCTTTGCCAGCGAATGACAATGTTAGGCACTTTGGTGGTGGGCAAACTGAAACCATGATGACCTTGCCAAAAGGCAAGCACACACTGCAATTGTTGCTGGGAGATTACTTACATATTCCCCATCACAAACCCGTGATTTCAGAAAAAATCACCATCACCGTTCAGTGATAGACAAAGATAAACCGCTGCACTCTCAGCAGAGTACAGCGGTTTGATAACATGCGAAATGGCGCTCTTAAAACAATCGCATTGGTGCTCATAAAGCAATTGTATTGGTGCTCTAAAAACAAGAGTGGAGCCACATAGCGTTTTGTGGCTCAGTATTGAAGATCCGCTATTGGCCGCGACCGCAGACCATAACGACAATGGTGCGAATCATAATGTGCAGGTCCATTTTCAGCCAGCTTGTTGGTGAGGTTAAAGAAAGCGCATACGAGTGGTCAAACCCCACTTTAGAACGCACATCATCAATGCAGGTATCATAACCTTGATTGACTTGAGCCAGTCCAGTGATCCCCGGCGTCACGCCATAAGTACGCTCGGCAAAGTATGGGATCGCGTTTTCCAATTTTTGGTAGAAGCCAGGACGTTCTGGACGAGGGCCAATAATAGACATATCACCGACTAAAACGTTAATAAACTGAGGGATCTCGTCCAAGCGGGTTTTTCTTAGGAAACGCCCAACACGGGTCACTCGTGGGTCAGTTTTTGTTGCCCACGTTGCACCTGTTACGCTTTCGGCGTCGGTACGCATAGTGCGAAATTTGATCATCGGGAACAGCAAGCTTTTATCCGGTAGTGCGCGACCAATTCGCATTTGGCTGAAGAACACGGGTCCACGGCTGTCGAGTTTGATGGCGAGGGCTATCAAAGGGAACAGTGGCAGAGTTAGGGCTAAGCCAATCAGAGAAAACAGAATATCAAAACCACGCTTTGCTTTTGCCGTTACTGGGCTGATATCACTATTTACGTTCAAGTTCATGCTGATATTCATAGTGATCTATCCTTATTAGAAGTCTTTGAATCCTCAGAAACACGAGTCCATCGTCCTGTCTCTAAACCTGTGATGTAACGCAATGTACCAATTAGGTTCGCAGTGTGACCTGTCACTAAATATTGCAGAGCTTTTGCAATACTGCCTTTGGGTTGATAGCCAGCGACGCGGCATAAGCCAACCGCAAGGTAAATGGTTATTTGTCCTGTCATTGCTAGAGCAAAGAAGTTGTTTGAGGGCGCAAGTAGTGCGCTACCCAATAAAGCGGTAACCATGAAAAACGGCATGAGCACTCGCAGGCCTTTACCTGATGCAAACGTAAAGGCTATGCCGCCACGCAGGGGGTTGAGCAGTGGCAGCAAACGCATCAGTTGCTGGCAGTTACCCGCGCCGATACGAAGGCGGCGACGAAAATCTTGATGCGCATTTGTTGGCTCAAGTTCGACAGCTTGAATCGTTTCGTTAATATCGGCACGAAAGCCTTTCTTGACGATTTGCATCGGTAGAACGAAATCATCATTGATGGTGTCGGGAGCTAAAGGCGTGAACAGTTCGCGGCGAATGAAATATAGTGCGCCATGAGCGCCCAGCGATGAGCCTAATTGCGCTTCATTGCGTTGAATTGTGCTTTGGTAGTCCCAGTATTTTTGTTCGCCCTCGGCAGCGTTGATTAAGCAGTAACGACTGTTCAGTACGCCAACATTTGCGTCACTAAAGTGATGTGCTGCGATGTAGAAGGCATCGATTGAAACCAGTGCTGAAATGTCACTCAGAGCGACAATATCGCCTTGAATGAGTGGCATGGTGTTATTGATAACAGCCACCTTGCCCGTGTTGTGTTCATATTCAATCACAGTGACGTTAAGGTGTTTGCACAATGCTTCTTCAGCAGTTTGACGTGCAATGTCAGCGGTCATGTCTGTGCAGCCGTCACATGCGAGTACCACATGTACTTTATTGCTCGGGTAGTCCAATGCGGCGAGGTTTCGGATCTTGTCGGCAATCCATTTTTCTTCATTGTAAGCGGGCATTAGGACGCTGATCGTTGGTAAGTCGATGTCGTTTGCACTGCTGCGATAGCCGCGAACAGGCGTTGTTTGTGTTGTAGCGCCCTTTACTGCTGACGTTAAAGGCTTACGCACTAAGATTTTCAGCAGTAGCGGATAACCCACGTGGTGGTAGATCACCAAAATGATACTGGCTGTGGTTAGCCAAAAAGTGATTTCATGCGCCATGACAAAGCCCCTCAGTCAAAGAATCGTAAGCACTTGCCATTGTGCGAATATCCGCGTGATTAGTGACAAATGTTCGAGGGTTTGATGACGCAGCGTTGTGGAGGCAGCGAGTGATTTTTTCAGCCATGTCGCTTGCATCACCTGCTGTCATGAGGCATCCCGACTCAGGACATAGTGTTTCGCTTGCGCCGCCGACATTGGTTACTGCTGTAGGGATGCCACATGCTTGTGCTTCCAATGGTGCGAGAGGGAAACCTTCGTTGAAGGATGGTAAGCAGAACAGGTCGAGTGACTGATAGAACTTCGGCATGTTTTCAACATGACCGAGAAAATGAACGCGGTCGCTGAGGTTGAGTGTTTTAACTTTGTCTTTCAACATGACTTCCATCGAACCTGAGCCAGCAATGGCAAGGTGAATGTGGTTAGGTAACTCCGTCATGGCAGAGATAAGTACAGTATGGCCTTTGACTTCTTCAAGGCGCCCACTTGCGCCAATGAGCTTGATGGCATTGGGCAGTTTCATCGCAGCGCGGGCTGTTGGTTTGTGACCGGGAATATATTTTGACGTATCAACACCATTCTTGATGACGCGCACATCTTGCATGCCTGACAGGGAAGAGAGTGAATGAGCCACGATATCGGCATCTGCCACGCAAACTGGTGTCCCAAAGAAAGACACAATACGATGTAAAACTTGGTGACGTTTGTTGCTGTAGTGCCATGCATCGTGTTCTGTGTGTACATGGGGGATGCGGTTAAGAAAGGCGGCAAGACCACCATAAAAGTACGGACCAATATGGTGGGTATGAATGAGGTCAGCGTCCAACGACGATAAAACTCTTTTCAACGTCATAATGGTTGAAAGCGAGAGCCCTGGCGCCTTGTTTAAGAACACTAGCTGATCTTTGAACTCTCGAAGTCTTGGCCATGCGGCAATCGCGGTTTCAGCATCTCCTTCGAGGCTGACAATTTTCATTGCATCACCGTGGTGCGAGAATTTCATCAATTCCAAGGCCATGACTTCGAGTCCGCCTGGTTTGAGATGTTGCACGACTTGAACAATGGTCTTCATGACAACCTCGTTGAGAATGACTGAGTATTGCTATGAATAAAGCAGAAGACGTGCCAGTTTTTATGTTAAATCTAAAGCTTTGTTTTTATATGAAAAAGATAAAATAGGGTATTGTGCCTCTCGTATTCTTCTCATAATGAGAGTCGCTTTGACCGTTAACGCGTTAACGCGATAATCTTCTGTCGCCACGTTTCTAGTTGCTTTGAGGGGACAGCCAGCATGGCATTCCATGTCGTTGGGACTTCTCGATGAAGCTCAGTCAGTAGGCGTTTTGCATCAGGATTTGACGGCGCTTGGCGCTCTAGCCACAGTATCCAGCGGTAATCAGTAATACCCTGCATGATGTCGTAAAGGGCAATGTTAATGTCAGGCTCTTCTGGGCAAGGATCGTTGGACGGGTAAAGGAACTGGACATCATATTCGCGTCCATCAGTGGGATCAAAAGGGTCTGCGGTTGGCATTCGACCGTGCCATTTCAAAAAACCATCAGCGTCTGATTGCCAAAGATAGAAGCCCGCGGCGGCGCGTGGGCTGGGCAAGTTGTACAACCAGACTTCACGATCATCTTCTTGTGTTTTTTGAATCTCGTCTTTGTCGATACCAAAACCGTCGTTGATGAGCACCAGATCGAACATTGATAGGTATTCTCTGTCTTCATCATGATTGAGGTGTCCGGCCAGTTTGGCTGACGGCGCAAACATGGAAAACTGACGATGCATGTCTTTAAACATATCAAGATTGCCGGGGTTGCTCGGTTCATCGGCAATGGACCAGTAGGGGGTGTGTTGAAGTCGACGTTTGTACTGAGACTCAATTTGCGAAATCACGTTGGCAGCACCGCCTGTGCCTAAAGATTGAGTAAGCCGCTTGGCGGAAGTATACGACATGGTCGCATTGAACCCCATTTCGTTGAGCTTGTTAGATAACGAATCAAATTCAGCCTGCGCCTCTTCATTGCTGGGGGTAGGGTAAGGCGGAGAAATACCCGTTAAGCCGAGTTTTCTTAGGAAGGTGAGATCACACAGCATGGCTTGTTGACCTAGTGGGGCTATCTCTTTGAACCAACCAAAATGTACGGGTTGCTCAAGATAGATGCCGACAGGTTTTTCCATATCAGGGAGAGCAACGTTGATAACGTCGATAGAAAACGTCTTATTGAGCGTCTTTCCTTGCAACATGACCGACAGTTCGCCTTGGTAGATGCCGGGCGGCGTACCTTCAGGGACATCCACACGCACTACCATTTTTCTTGGCATCGCGACGCCATGATTTTCTGGCATTAACCCGTGGCGCAAAAAATCGTCATTGGCTTCGAGTAAGGTTGAGGACAAATGTGTGCGCGTTAGTTGCCATTGGCTCCAATGCCAAATAGACGGAATTGCCAAGCCGTTCAACGACGGGTGGCGTAGCATGACCATTGGCGCACCTTTAAGGTTGCCTTGCTCGAAATCAAACTGAACAACGGCAGAGGTCCCCGGTGCCGCCGAGCTTGTTTGGTTGGCGGTGTTCAGGCGAGGTTGCCCACTCGGCCATTTCTTCCAATTGGCGATAGGCCAATTTTTTTCCCACCATGCTTTGCGTTGACGGGTGAGCATGCTCAATATCAAAGGATTACTTTGAGGAACCGCAAGAATGCCGCTCAAAAACTGCGCATCGGTTGAGTCCCCACTTAACTTTAAGATAACGGGGCTACCATCGCTGGTAACATTAAAAGTGACGCGGTCACTTTTTCTTTCGCCATAATGATTCCAACTGCTGCTGTTTGGTGATATCTCGGTATTTTGTCGACCGAGATACACAGAATCAATCCATTCAGTGGGTGATAAACGTTGCGTAAATACTGACGTGCCATTTGCTGAAATGCGTCGTTCAAGAGGATGAGGCAAGTACTCCCATTCGCCTGCATCGCGAAGCCAAAGGGTGATTTGCCAATTTCCAGCGGGCAAAGGTAAAGCTGCGGTTTCAATACCACGGATACCGTCAACGGTTAAAGCATCAACGGCTTGTGCGCGTGCACCACGATCAATGGCATTCAACCCCCGCCCTGTGAGGAGGCCGGAAGTCATGGTGAGTGGCTGAAACCCTGGCCAAATGGCGCTACCTTCTGGGCCAAGATCCCACGCATATACGTTTTTACCAAGTGGTTTGGGTGTTTCAACTCGCGCTTGCGATAACGCAAAGCCGCGGGGGGCGTCACCCGTGAATACAATGATTTGCTCTAAGGCACTGAGGTCAAGTTGTTTACCACTGGGGGTACGAAGGCTTGCAAATGGGATCTGCAATTCAAATGCGCCTTTTGGGATCACGCGTTCTATGTTGGCGCGATCGGAGTAGCCAGGGTTAATGCTATCGTCAGCACGGACCACCACGATGACCTCATCTGAGGAGAGGTTATTACCGGACACCATCAATATGCTGGTTTGCGTGATGTTCGACAAATCCATTTTGTCGAGCCTTAGCTCTGCAAGCACGGGTGCGCAGAGTATAAGTGTGAGTGAAAGTAGCCAATATCTCATCGTCTCGCCTCATTCATACTTGTGTGTTTACGTGGATTTAATTGATGTCGATGATTTTTCCGCTTGATGGCGGTGTGCCAGTGTTGCTAGCTAACGGAGGAAACTCAGCCGCGATTCTGGGTACACGAGTGAGTACAGGGGTGCCTGTTATTGCTTCTAAGGTGGCGACTCGGCGAATGGTGGTATCTGTGAGCTCAAGTATCAACGCCATGCCACATCCCAAGAACACGCCTCCAATAAGGCCTGCAATCGTAAAGATAAGAAGAGGAAGGTTACTGGGTACACCCGGTGAATAGGGGCGGTCGATAATCTTGATACGTTTGTCTTGTTCGAATACGCCAAGTGAGCTGGTTAGGCGTGCCATTTCATGGCGTTCCAGCAATTCTTGGAATAGCTGTCGCTTCACCTCCAGGTCGCGTTCTAACTTACGGATTTTTTGCTCCTTGCCACCGGACTGGCTGGTTTTTTCTTCTAAGGTGGCAATCATTGCACGGAGGCTGACCGTCTCTTCATCCAGTGTTTCTACTTTGCTTCGGGCAAGTTGGAGGTTCTCCAACTGAGAGATCAAAAGGGGTTGGGTCTCTTGGCTAGAATCAATGGTGGTGCTGCTTGCAATGTCCCATAGTTTGTCAGTATCTACAGGTTGTTGTGTCGAAGAAAGAAGCTGAGTGCGTTGCTCTTCTAGGCGGCGTAAATTTCTCAAAGCACCTTGCACCAAACTGTGTTGGTCGGTATAGCGCGCTTTAAGCATGGCGAGTTCACTGCGATGCTTAACGATCTGATCTTCAATTTTGCCGATAACGGGGTTGGTACTCGATAACTGCTCATCAAGACCACCTAGGCTTCTGCGTGCGCCTGCCATCTCGGCTTGTTTCTCAGATAAGCGTTGTTTGAGTTGCTCTATACGCGCGTAGTTAGCGATTTGAAGCTCTGGTAAGCCATCTGCATGTTTGCTGCGAAAATCAGAAAGGGCGGCTTCTGCTTTGTCGAGCTCCTCACGACGATAAGTAATGTGTTCGGCAAGGAATTCGCTCGAATCCTTCATGGAAGAACGTTCAGGGGCAAGCAATTCTTCAATCACATGGTCACTAACTATCTGCAGGGTTTCTTTCATACCTTTCGGCGTTGATGAGCGGTATTCAATACGAATCACATCTTTGCCAATTGTCGACATGGTTAGCCCGTAAGACAATTTCGCGATGGTTTCATCAACCGTAACTGGGTCAGAATCGGCATCGATCATGCCTTGATCGAGCGCCACTTTACCGAGTATGTGTCGGCTATGTAGCAGCGTTTGTAGGCCACTAAAACGCTCTTTCATTTGTGATGAAACGGATAAGTCTTCAAGAAATGGATTCATTTTTGAGGTTTCTTGGATCAACATGGTTGTATGCGAGTTGTACTTTTTCGGCGTGATTAGCCCAATTGCCGTGCCCATTAACGGAAAAATGATGATAGGCATCATGATCACGTAGCGTCGTCTCCACGCACCATCTAATAGAATCAGCAACTTATATGTCAGTGTGTTCATAGTACGTCCAACCAAGCATTGAGTGTTTGTGCACGTGCATCCCATGTATGCATGCTGACGGCGGATTGCTGTCGAGAATTTGGTGTTTGGTTGGCAGCACTGTTAAGTGCGGCTGCCATTTCATTGGCTGAATGGACAACCGACACATAATTTCGATATTCATTAATGGCGGGAAATGGCGTGCTAACCACAGGCCTACCTGCAGCGAGGTATTCGCGAAGCTTTAATGGGTTGCAGGCTCTAATTTGGGCATTATCAACGAAGGGTAATAGACTTGCAGACCAATGCTGGCTATAGCCGGGAAGTTCATGATGGGACTTTGGTCCTAGCAGGGTGACGTTGTTGTGTTGTGCGAGTGACAACGCCGCATCACATGGTTTTCCAATGAACACGAAGTCCCATTCGGGCATCAAATGAATGGCTTGGTTCAGCAAGTCATAGTCAAGCCAGTCGGATAGAGATCCATAAAAACCTGCGGTTGGTTTTCCATTGTTGGGAAGGTCTTCTGCTCGTTGGGCGGGTATTGAGAACAAATCATAGTCGACACCGTGTGGAAGTAATTTGGTGCGCTTGTTTGAAAAGCGTGTAAAGAGCGCTTCGCTTGCCGCCAGAATAAGGTCCGCTTTTTGAACAAGATCTTCCTCTCGTTGTGCCACTGTCATGTGGTCTACGCCCGCGAGAGAGGAAAAATCGTCACCACAATAGTAAACCAGTGAAGACGCACCCAGTTGGTCGAACATATCGACAGCTGTGGGCAGCGATGTCCACAGGATAGGGTCATGCAGTTGAGCGCGTTCAATAATTGGAGTGAGCTGTTTTCGCAGCATACGGGTGGCGAGTTTGCGTCCTAGCGTGCTTCTCGGTGCCGGCAGTGTCGAGGGATTGACCACGATTAAGTTATCGGGTGTTTCAGTAGAGCTCGTTAGGCTTAAAGGGCTGTCTTTGCGCGTTTTTGCGGTTGTGCGACTAGCCGTCAGTTTACGCCATGCTCGTTTGCAATCATGGAGCGTGAAAGTAGGACGACGTAAACCGATGGAGTTGACCCACACGACTTTGCGGTCCTGCGAAAGACGACGAATTAAATGTTGAGTGCTAGATGGCAAACCGCCCCAATCTTCGCCGAAAACAATCAGATCCCGTTTCATTTTGCCATCTCCTCGTCGGTCAACGCACGTAGCACTTTTGCGGGTACTCCACCCGCGACCACATTGGGTGGCAAATCTGACGTCACAACGCTGCCTGCTGCGACAATGGTGCCGTGACCAATTGTCACGCCAGCCATAACGGACACACCCGTAGCGAGCCAGACGTCAGGCTCTAGGATAATGTCGCCCACTTGGCTGTCGAGTTCAGGCAACCCAGCTGCGCGTGCTTCTGCATTCATAGGATGTCCAGGGTATCCAGCCAAAAAGGCACGGCCTGCAATGCGAACATTGTCACCAATCACCACTTTCCGTCCGACAGCGATGGTTGTCTGCCAGCCGATATCAATATTGTTGCCTATGAGTAATTGTGGTTGATCGTGTCCAGAAACGCGACCTGAGAACGTCGTTTGACCCGACACTCGGCAATTGTCACCCAAAGAAATGGCGAGAGGGCCGCTAACAAAAGGCATGCCGCCATAGAGATAGAGATTCTTACCCACATGTTGGAGACGTCCTTTGAATATCGGTGTCCACCATAGAGAGCGAGTGGCACTTTCCCACACATTCTGAAGCAAACGGGTGAGGTGATAGAGCGGCACAACCAGTAATCTGGGGGCTGGAATACTGAAGTGAATGCAGGCTTTGATGGCTCGGAATAAGCCGCGAGCGAGTGGGCTTGGGTTGTGCTTTAACCAATGTCGGGTTGCTTGCATATTCATTGTCATGCTCCTTGCCAATTCCGGTATCGAGAACGGTTTGACTATAGATAAAGCACGAAATGAGCCAGTTTATTTATGTTTTATTTATCAAGTGATTACGCGTAAATTGTTGTGGTGTGAATGACTTTTTGTCATTTTGAATGTCAAAAAGAAAGAAGACATATCCCCAAACAACCTGATGGCCTCTGAAATTGAGCATCTTCAGGCTGATTGGGTATAATTGCCTGCTTTCTTGTCCCCTTCAACTACGCACATCTATTGTCTTGCTGAAGGTGATAAAAATGCATTGGCATAGATAGTGAGCTTTCAGTGTTTGCTAAGCGGTTTGACCCGCCACTCGTTTTAATGACCCTTTTGGCAATAGCCCTATTTTTTGGCTGATGAGGGTTAAGCTTAACGGTGCGATAAATAGAAGAATAATTCTCGCGGTTTCCGACCAATCGTAGTGCGCGACTGCCAACCAGATAAAACATAAAGAGCCAAGAAATAGCAGCGAATAGACAGGGTATGGCAAATGATATAGCGATTGGCTGACCACGTAAAAAAGCACGAAGCGAAGGCATTGCGTAAACACCAGTGCCATCAACACACCAAACACACCATATTCATGACCCCACCACCACAATGTGGTGATCGCAATGACAGCGGCAACGGCATTGATACCCATTTGTGCGTAGGTCGTGTCGCCCGCAAAGCTGCCGAGATTGACCAGCTCCGCCATTTCTTTAAACAACGCTGCAGCCACAAGAAAGGCGATAAATTGTGCCGCAAGTAAGTAGCTTTCTGGCAGCAGCCATGCGATAGCAAGTGGTGCGGCGAATGCCACACTGACGGCAATGAGCATCACAGCGACTAATCCGTACCCTGTAAACCGAGTGGCTTTTTCTCTGCCATCTGGGCCATAAAGCACGTCAAAACGTTTTGGCATCCACCACATGCCAAACGGTTGCAGCAGCAATACAACGGCAAGACCAAACTTCGCAGCGACACCGAACTGGGCGAGCTCTTCTAATGAACTCACGTCAGCAAGTACCCAGCGGTCAAGGCCATTGAGGGTAAAGGCCATGATGCCGCTTGCCATAATTGGCATGCTATAAACCAAGGCTTGTGTGGTAACGGTTCGGGAAAACGATAAGCCCGTTTCTTTGATTTGTACCACTGTCAGGATCAATGCTTGTGCAATAGCAGCGATACAACCAGCCTCCAAAACTCCGTCGATACCTCGGCCGTTGAGCAGCATGATGATAGTAAGCGCAGCGTGAAATACTGCACGACCAACTGCAGCTGAAAAGAAAGCCATCGCGCGGTTTTGCATTCTAAGCCAACCCAGCGGAACGGCAATACAGCCTTCCAACGCCAACATTAGAAGCACTAAACGTAATTGATAAGTGGTGAGTCCACCGGGCACATAGCTATCTAATAGCGATGCACCTATCCACCCCAAAGGAATAATTACCGCACAGGTTATCAACGTGAGCGTAAATATTCTGGCGGCCATGGTTAAGCGCTCACGTTGGGTTTTACTTCCCCCTACAAAGCGATATAACGCATCTTCTAACCCCAATCCCACAAGAATACTGCCCAGCGCAGCGATACTGCTGATGATTTCCAATAGCCCGAATTCAGCTTGAGGCAGTTGATGCGTGATGAACGGTAGCATCAACAGTGAGATGCCTTTCATCAAAGCCATGCTGCTGCCATAAAGCAGAGTCTGTTTCATGACGGGCGTAAGTGGTTTCATCCTTGTACCTCTCGACGTGTCAGTGCAGAAGTCTTTGATTCTGCATTGGTGGCCAATGCCTCACAGATGTCCCCAAAGCAAATTTCAGCGCGATACTGTTGAGCAATCACACTGGCAGCTTTACCCAAACGCTTAAGTGAGCGCATATCACTTTGTGCGGATTGCAGGGACATTGCCAATGCCGTGATATCACCAGCTTGGTACTTTAGACAGTTCACACCGTGAGTGAGTTGGCTGTCCCAATAAGCACCGTCTTTAGGGATAATGACGCACATGCCAGCCGCCATCGCTTCAAGTATGGACAACCCAAAGGGTTCTTTCACGCTAGTAGAGACGAAGATATTGGATTGAGAGCGAATTTCATCCAAATTGTCTGGGGTTTCGTGCCAAGACACGTTCATCACATCTTGAGGCGCTTCGCTGGTAGGTAACGTGGTTTGTTCAGGACGAATAAAGCACACATGTGTGTCGATATGTTGTGATGAGTGAATGTGTTTGAGAGCTTCAATTAACGTGTCTAGACCTTTCCACTTCAGCAATGAGGCCGCCCAAAATACAACGGCGTTATCGTATTGGCACTGGGTTGGCCATGTGCTTTTCGGCAGGCCATTATTGAAGGTTTGAAAATGCGTTAGTTCTGACAATGCTTGGTGGCAGCCTGCGGCACTGAGCGCTGTGCAAAGAGAATCGCTGGTGGACTCGAGGTAAAACACATTATCGGCATGCAGTAAGCAACGACCGATGGTTCGAGACTTGGCAACAGGGCCATGAATCATCTGCACCAAGCGATAGCCTAGGATGAGCTTTGCGATATATAAACCCAGGTCGACCCCCGGACCTGAGGCAGCAAGGGCGGTATCAATTCGGCCGATATAAAGTCTAAACCAGACCAACTGTAATGCGATTAACAAATGGCGAGCAAAATAGGCTAAGCCTTGTTCCGCTTTCTCTAGCGCGACCGGCATCCATAATGCCTTGGTATAAGCTTGGGTATGACGCCATGTTTTGGTGTCTGCCGTTAACACAGACACGCGCACGTTTTTATCTTCAAGCTGGGTAAGAACGTGCTTGGTTGATACTTTTGACCCGCCAGAGAATGCGATAGGGTCAAGCACGAGAATGTGTTTGAGCTTACTCATACTGTGGCCTCCTGAGTATGGGGTTTACGGAAGTTTTTCATAAAGCGAAACGACGCTTTTACTGGCGGTACAAACTGCCAATGGCTGATCCAGTTCGTGGTCATCGCCGGGTTATCGAGCAGCCCTTGATAAAGTGCTTCAAAGGCGCGAGTGTGTGTAGCGATAGTGAAATGCTCTTTGACGTGTTGTTGACCTTGCTGGCCAAGCTGCAAGCGCTGGTCTTGGTTCACGAACAAGTGGTAAATGGCTTGCGCAATGGCGTGCCCATTTTCAGTTGGTACAAGTAGGCCCGTTTTTAAGTGGCTAATCACGCTAGGAATGCCGCCGACTCGCGGTGCGATAACGGGAAGGCCAGCTAACCCCGCTTCTGCCAATGTCAGCCCAAAAACTTCTTCACGTGCGCCGGAAACACATAAGTCGGCGCCACCACGCATCATACCCACCACATTGTGCTTCTCCCCAACCAAATGGACGAAGTCACTGAGATGTGCATCGTCAATCTGGGTTTGCAATGCTTCACGATCTGGGCCTTCGCCAATCACGACCAGGTGAATGGGCAAGCGAAGTTCACGTAATTGCTTGCATGCTTCAATCAACAAGTCGACGCCTTTGCGGTGGATAAGCGAGCACACACTAATGGCAACGAATGCATCACTTGGTAGCCCGAGTGATTTGCGAATGTCTTCAACGGGTTGGTTGAGCAGTGCTTCTGTGTCGATACCGTTAGGGATCACTTTGCAACGATTTGGTGCGGCACCGTCAGTCAATAGTTGATCAACAACGGGCTGGCTGACACCAACGGCCATGCTGGCATGATGGAGCCCAAGCGTAATGCGATCACGAAGTGGGTAACGAGAGTGAAGGTGCAAAACAAGCGGTAATTTACGAGCCCGTGATACGAGGTTTAGCCATTGAGAAGGTGCACCACTATTGGAATGGATAAGGGTAATGTCGTGTTTATCTACAATGTTCAACCCCGTGTTCACTAATTTGCTGTACCCGATAACATCCCATTTAGGTGAACGCTCACCGAGCAATAGAGTGAAGTTGCTGACATATACGGGTATCGCCAGTTGGCGAATTTCGTTAGCAAGCACTTCGCTATTACACCAAAGTACTGGTTCGAATTTTGTTTTATCGAGATGCGTCAGTAAGTCAATCAGACAACGCTCACTTCCGCGGATCCAGTCATCGCCATAGTGCACAAACAGTACTTTTTGAGGAGTAGGTAGAACCTGAGGTTTGATGTTCATTGTTATTTCCTCTCGAGCGTTGGGTTAATCCTCGGAAGCATGTTTTAGTGAACCGAGAAGATAAAGACCATTTACTCGTGTCTGTTGCAAAGACTGATCCAACTTTCTAATTGATTGATTTAATGCCTTATAAACGAAATCCGCGATGCTGAGCATCGCGGATAGGTAGATTTCTCTCATTTTGAGAATCACACAGACGGTCACTTGGCGGCAGTGGCATAAGCCTTGAGTAATTGAGGGACAACAGCTTCGGCAGAGTAGTCTTTCTTAATGGTACTGATCGCACGCATACGCCATTCTGCTCGCTGCACAACATCGCTATTGCGCCACTGATGGATGACCTCAACCAATCCGTTCATGTCGCCTTGCTCCAATAACCATCCGTTGTGGTTGTGCTCAATCAGCTGGCCTAGTGCTCCTACATTAAATGCCGCGACGGGGATCCCTCTAGCCATTGCTTCCAATGAAGACATAGGCAACCCTTCGGCACGCGAAGGGATCACTAACAAGCCAATTAGGTTCCAGACTTTCCGCATATCACTTTGTGCACCGTGAAAAGTGAGATTTTGGGGCGCGGATTTTTCAAGGGATTTCAGCATCGGTCCGTCGCCATAAACATGGAATTCGAGGTGTGGGAAACGCTTGGCGAGGTGCACAAAACGCTCAGGGGCTTTTTCTTTACTTAATCGTCCGACAAAAGCAATTTGATCGCCGTTTGAAGCCTCGGAATCCTCCAAGTTAACAAAGTTGTTAGCGAGTTTTGCTGGACAAGGTATGGACTCAAGTACAGGTGTGCTAACAGCATAAACTTGGTTAGCAAGAAAGGCTGTGTGGCGGTCAACCCAGTCATAAAATTTCATTTTCCCTTCCTTTACCTCACCGCTGTGGAAAGTACTGGCACAAGTGATACCCATCATTTTTGCAATAGGGCGTGCAAGAATGCCGGCTTTATAACCATGAGTATGAATAACGTCTGGCATGTCTTTGCGAATAGCCTGCCAAAGGGAAACAATTCGGCCATCAAGAATTTGGCAATCTAGTCCATGATACAAAAGACGTTTTTGGATAGGGTGCTCGCCATATTGATTGAGAAAGACCACGGTCACATCTGTTCGTGCGCTACTTAAACCAAGCGCAAGTTGTTCGACATGTGACTCGATGCCACCAAACCCACGGCTATCCAATACTATCCAGATTTTCTTCTTTAGCGTTGCCATGCCGTCACCTTTGTTTGAATTGGGACTTTAGATTTAAGACAGAAGCAAAGTTAGTGCCATATCATTAACCTTCTTATTTTTTAGCTTGTTAACTGGTTTTTTCATGAAAAGCCCGAATTGAAACTCATCAAAATGATAACGGTTATCGCTTGTTCTTTCAAAGCGCATGTCAAATTGACGAAGTGAGTGAGGAGCGCTTGAAGATGTCGCGGATTTTCGAACCATCAACCTAAATAGAGATAAAGAGAAATCTTGCTTAAAGGTTTTTTTCGATATTAGAAAGTGAGTACACCCCTGACTTTCAAAGGGCTGAGCGTGAAAAGAACAAAAAACTGGGATGATAACGGATGACGTTGAAATAAAACTTGGCAAACACTTTGCAGTAGGCCTGATAGTTATCTCAATAATTGATAGAGGCTAGTATGGCGAGTTATTTAGTTACTGGAGGCTGTGGTTTTATCGGTTCACACCTCGTTGAATCTCTCTTGGCTGATGGTCACCATGTCCGAGTGGTGGACGATCTCTCTACTGGGTCTCGTGACAATGTGCCCCGCCATTGTGAGTTGCGTGTGGCCGACATCTGTCAGCCCGGAGTACTTGAAGACGCAATGAAAGAAGTCGACGGTTGTTTTCATTTAGCGGCAATAGCATCTGTTGAGTGTTCGAATCAACGATGGGTAGAAACCCACGAAGTGAACCTGACGGGCAGCATTCGTACCTTCGAAGCCGCTAGGGTCGCCAAAACGCCTGTCGTTTATGCTTCGTCTGCTGCTGTGTATGGAGACAATGCGGATATGCCGTTGGCTGAGCGCGCAGTGCTCCGCCCACTCACTGCTTATGGCGCTGATAAGCTCGGCTCAGAACTACACGCTCGTGTTGCATCTGTGGTGCATGGCGTGCCGACTACGGGCCTGCGTTTCTTCAATGTCTTTGGCCCTCGCCAAGACCCTAAATCACCATACTCTGGCGTGATTTCGATATTCGCCGATAAAGTGCTGGAGCAACAGCCTCTCACTATTTACGGTGATGGTGAGCAAACCCGTGACTTTATTTATGTGGCTGACGTTGTTCGTTTCTTACGGGCAGCCATGAAAGACGTCTCTGTGACGCCAGAGGTCTTTAATGTTTGTCGTGGTGATGCGCTTTCTGTGAATCAATTGGCCACCATATTGATGTCTCTAACGGGTTCACCAGTAGAGGTCAATTACTCACCCGCTCGCCGCGGAGATATTCGCACGTCGATAGGTAGCCCAGCTCGCGGGGCAAAGGATCTTAGCATTGTCGCACAAACGTCAGTGACCCAAGGGCTTCGAGAGTTGCTTACCTTCCTTGCTAATGGAAGCAATTCGCAACGTTCAGCAGGCTAGTCTCGATTCTCTATAGAACCAGACGTATAACGCTATGATCGAAAAAACGCCGCAAAATTAGCGGCGTTTTTTTCGGTCCCTGACATAGTCTGGCTACTGTTTGCTAGTACTTAAGCCTCATCGGTTTCCCACGCTTGTTTCTTACGATAAAGCGTTGATGGGCTGATTTGTAGCAGGACGGCCGCTTTCAATACATTGCCATCGCAATGCGCAATGGCACGTTGAATGGCTTCACGTTCAAGGTCGCACAAGGGGCGAATTTCGTCATTCAATGGTGACATTTCGTTGGGCTCGTCTGTCGCATTGCTATAGGTTGTTTCGGGCTTTGATATCTGCGCTAAGGATAGTATCTCTTGATCGCTAAGCGTGTCGTTGAGCGGCGGGGGAAGCTGTTTAATGCTGACGGCATCCCCATCATTGAGTACCACGACATTACGAATGACATTCTGCAACTGACGCACGTTTCCAGGCCAAGGGTAGTGTCGTAGCACCACTTCGGCCTCAGGGGTAAAACGTGAAAATGCTTTTCCTTCCTCTTGCGCATAGGTTTTGAGGAAGTGGGTGGCAATAGCCAAAATGTCATCACCACGATCGCGCAGCGGTGGCATGCTTAAGGGAACAACATGCAGCCTGTAATAAAGGTCTTCTCGAAAGCGTCCTGCGGAGACTTCTTGGAGTGGGTCTCTGTTTGTTGCACACAAAAAGCGAATATCCACGCTTTCTTCTTTGCTAGCACCCACTTTCTGGAAGCGGCCTGTTTGGATGAAACGCAGCAATTTCTTTTGAAGTTCGAGGTCCATTTCGCAGATTTCATCAAGGAATAAGGTGCCGCCATCAGCTTGCGAAGCGGCACCTTTTCGCTCGTTACTGGCACCGGTGAATGCACCTTTAACGTGACCGAAAATTTCGCTTTCCATTAAATCATGCGGGATAGCACCACAGTTTAGTGCAATGAAAGGGGCTTTGGTTCGCGGGCTTTGATGGTGAATGGCTTCCGCGCAGACTTCTTTCCCTGTGCCACTTTCGCCAGTGATAAACACGGTGGCTTTGCTAGGCGCTGCTGCGTCGATAATGCGATAAACGTTCTGCATAGGGAGGCTGGAACCAATGAAACCTTGATACGTATTTCGCTCAAAACTGCTTTGAATATCATCAACCAGACCTTTCAATCGATTTCGTTCAAGTTGATTGCGTATTGTGGTTTTTAGACGTTCGGCGCTGACAGGCTTTTCGAGGAAGTCTTCCGCCCCCTGGCGCATGAGATCTACCGCCTTATTCACCGAGCCATGACTGGTTACCACAATAACGGAACAAGGCAGACCTTGTTCATTAATCCATTGAAGGATCTTTTCACCAGACATGTCAGGCAGCTTCAAGTCCAGCAAAATAAGGTGCGGCGTAACGCTTTGAAGGTAGTCGAGTGCTGCTTGCCCCGTTTCTAGGCACGTCAGTTCGATCGGCTCATCGGATAGGTACTGCATGTACAAATTCGCAAGTGGCTCTGAATCCTCGATGATTAGCACGCGATACGTTTGCTTCATGTGGAATAATCCCTTTAACTGTCTGCCTGCGTCATTCCATTTATCGGGTAAAGGAGACGTAACGTTCTGTTAATTAGTGATTTAAGTGTATGACAGATTCCTTCTGCCATCGGACTATTTCTTGGCTTTGGTATTGGCGTCAGCTGAAAACCCTTGTTGTACTCGCTTCTCCAGTTCGGTCAGCGATGCTGTTGCTTCTGTTGTCAGTAACGAAGCCGCTTCCAGCGCTGTTTCGTAATGTTGATTTAAGCAGAGCTGTTCGATATTTCGGCAAAGGTTACTCAACAAACTGTTGCCATGGGAGGCGGCGCTACTACCTAATGTATGCGCTTCAAACTCAAGCGTGTAGTAGTCTTGTATGGCAGCCGAATCCTCGATTTTTTTAACACGTAGCTGGGCATCACTGATATAAAAAGAAATGAGCTGAGGAGTGACTTCAGCAGAAGTGTCTGTGACGAGTTGAGTCAGTGTTACTTCGTCGACTCTGTCGTGGCTTGAGCTGGTTGATGGTGTTTCTGATGAATGAGGTTGATTTTCCTGACGAGAAATATCGCTGACTGTTTGTGTTACGTGGACATCATTCACCAAAGTGTCTCGAGCTTCTTTGATGTGCCCTTTTGGTTGCCAACGCGAGAGACAATCTAAGATGGATTGGCGTGTGAACGGCTTAGAGACGAAGTCGTCCATGCCAACGGCCATGAAGTTTTCTTTGTCGCCTCGGATCGCATGGGCGGTGAGAGCGACGATCACCACATTTCTAGCGTCGCTGTCGAGGGAGCGAATGCGTCGAGTGGCTTCCATTCCGTCCATTTCAGGCATGGATATGTCCATTAATACAATGTCATACGGAATGCTAGAGACCGCTTCCACCGCTTCTTGACCATTGCTTACAATATCGACAGACAAGCCAGAGAATTCAAGCATGGTACGCAATACGACTTGGTTGGCGGGGTTGTCCTCAGCCATAAGAATTCGAATGTCTGTCGCGATATCGACATGGGTCGCGGAAGGCTCGGGCGTATGAACAATACTATCATCCTGAGACGCTGTATCCACGTCGAGCACGACGCTAAACACTGACCCTTTGCCAACTTCGCTCACGACAGAGATTTCTCCATCCATCAAGTTGACGATTTGCTTGCAGATAGCTAAACCTAAACCGCTGCCTTCATGACCGCGATTGTAGCTGTCTTCAGCCATAGTAAATTCGTTGAAGAGTATTGGTATATGGCTGTTATCGATACCGACACCCGTGTCGACCACATCGATTTGCAATTGGTGGTATCTGGAACTTTGGTGGTTGCTTGTCAGTGAAACAGTCACAGAGCCTTTTTTCGTGTATTTGACGGCGTTGGACAGCAAATTAAGTAACAATTGGCGTATTCTGTCGCCATCGCCATTCAAGAACTTTGGCACATTGTCAGAGATCTTCGCCGTCAAGCGTAGGTTCTTTTTTTGTGCCTGAGGACGCATGATATCCACTGTTTGATTGAAGAGGTCGTACATATCAAAGGGATGTTTTTCTAACGATAACTTGCCGGCCTCCATCTTCGAAAAGTCGAGAATGTCATTGATGATGGCAAGGAGCAGCTCACCCGACTCCCGCGCCGTTTTCACCAATTTCTGTTGCTGGTCGGTGAGTGGTGTCTCTTTTAACAAACCAAGTACACCAAGAACCCCATTCATTGGTGTGCGAATTTCATGGCTCATTGCAGCCAAAAATTGGCTTTTGGCTTTGTTAGCACTCTCTGCGCTCTGTTGGGACTCTAAGATGATCTGCTCGGTGTTTTTCTGTTCGGTTAAGTCAAAGAAATGCGCCACATAATGAGTCAATTTTTCGCTTTCGTCTTTCACTGCGGTAATGCTTATTCGAACAGGGATCGAACGGCCTTCTTTGTGTCGAAAGGTGAGCTCTCCTTGCCAATAACCACTTGCCAACAGCTTGCGCCATATATCTTTATGAAACGCTGCATCTTGTGGGTTAGTGGTCAGTGAGCGAGGCTTTTCACCCTGAACCTCAATGTCAGAGAAGCCTGTGACGTGAGTAAAAGCAGGGTTGGTTTGAATAATGTGACCGTGGTTGTCTGAAATAAACATCGCTTCTGACGATTCAAAGGCGTGAGCCGCTATCTTTAGCTCTGTCTGGTCTTTAAGTTGTTGAGTAATATCGCGAATATAAGAGACAAAAATATGCCCTTGGGCGGTTTTGGCCGGTGAAATTGAAATTTCGATAGGAAACTCTCTACCGCTTCTTCGAATGGCTGTTAACTCTATTCGTTGATTGAGAACGGGGCCTTCGCCAGTGGAGAGAAAGTGACGCATTCCTTTTATGTGTGCTTCACGAAGGCGAGCAGGAACAATCGTATCTGCCATGGCTTTTCCGACCACTTCGTGGCGCTCCCAGCCAAAGATTTGCTCGGCAACTGGGCTGAATTCGATGATGATGTCATTGTCATTCGCAACGATGATGGCATCGTGTGAGGCATTATATATCGCTGCGTTTTTTTCTTCGATCTGTCGTGCTTCGCTGTACGAGTGCTTTTGATGCTTGAGTGAATCGTTCAGTTGGTTGTAACTGTTATCTAACTTATTCCGCATGGCATTGACCATTTGGACCGTCGCTTCAATGTCATCTTGAAAGAATAACTTTAACCGAGACGTATGCCTGCTAGGCGAATTCACGTTTTGCAATTGACGAAGGGGCTTAGTGACACCCAGCATCATAATGTAAATCGTGGCAATGGACAGAACACCTACAGCAATGATGCCCCAAATTAGCATATGCTCAGCGAACTCTTCACTTGTGTTAGCCGAGTTGTCATCATACCCAATCACGACCCAGCCCGAGGGGGCGTTAACACTGCCGATAGGGGCACTTTTGGTGGAGAGCTCGCCCGATGTATCTTGCGATAACTGGCTATGAACGAGTACGCTGCCGCTTTTTTCTATGCTTAAGAACGCGTACTTTTCTTGCTCAATGATCTTGTCTGTCAGGTTTTTTAACTCGCCAATGTCATTGTTTGATATGTATTCCAATGAAATCTCGGCGGTGATATTGGCGATGCGTTGGATATGCTCACTGGGAAGGTTAACGTTGGTCTTATGATGATGGAAAAAAGACAAGACAATGAGTGCCATGAGCGTCAGGGTTAGCGCTAATACGGTGATAAATACCGTTTTAATATTAATGTTCAGAGCGCCCCCCTTTGTTTTGTATAATTGCTGAAACTAAAGTGTCAATATTAATAATATGCGTTTTTGAGTTTAGTACAGTTTGCTGGCTTATTCTTTTTCCCGAGCACAGAGTTCGAGCAGAATTAGGGTCGCGTCATCTTTGTGTCGCTCTCCATAATGCTCAAATGATGACATGACGGTTTCGGTGGCTTCTTGCAACGGCAATTCACGTGTATCACTTAAGGCTTCCATCACTTTGTCAGTGAGAAGTTGGCGGGCTTCATTGTCTTCCGCCGCTTCGAATAAGCCATCGGTATATACCGCGATTCGTTCTCCAAGCTTGAGTGTTGTGGTGAGTACGTCATATTCCGCGCCGTAAAGCACGCCCGGCAAGATGCCACCAATATTAAGCGGCTCTACGAGATTTTCTGAGACTTTAAAGGGGGCGGGGTGGCCTGCACTCGCGATTTGAATGGTGCCATCATCAAACAAGGCCATGGAGCAGCAAGTCAGGATGACTTGTGACAGTAAATTGTCTTCCAGTGCGCAATCAGACAAGCGATTGAGTAGCGTAGCGCAGGGATTTTTCTCCGCATCAACTTGGTACATAAGGCCACGTAGATACCCGCCATAGGCGTACGAGAAAAATTTGGCAGCGACATCATGTCCCATGACGTCAGCAAGATTGACCATCAAAAAATCGGGGGTGTCGCGGTGTAGAACCAAATCTCCACCGCCAATGCCGGTGTTACGGCTCGCGATTGACATGTTCCACCCATGGGATGTGCTGGGTAAAGAAGGCGTTAGTGCGCTGGTAATACGTTGATTGATTTTGTCTGTTAACTGGCGATAGATTTGGTCTGAACGGTTTAAAACACGTTGTACGCTTTGAGTCAGAGCGGATTTTGAAACAGGTTTTACTATGTAATCATCAATGCCAAGACCCAGTGCATTGCTTCTTGTTTCAGGGTTATCTGAATACGTTAAAAAGATGAATGGAGTCAGTAGTGTGTTGGTTTCATTGTGAAGCGCTTTTTTTAGGCTTAAGCCATCCATCCCGGGCATTCGGATGTCCGAAATCACCAGATCGACAGTGTTATGCAGCAGAAACTCGAGAGCTTTCTCGCCATTCTCTGCTTCAAAAACACGATAATGTTCGGATAGATATGCACTAAATAAACGTCGTTGGCTGTCATCATCTTCAACGATGAGCACGCTAGGTTTGGTGGAAATTTGTTGAATTTTCCACTTTAGGGTGAGCTTATTGGCACCGAAGGTTGTGCGTTTTGTGTATTCCATGTCATCGGTAAGGCTCTGAATGAGCGCCAACCCTCGTCCACCCTCTTTTTCCTCGAATGTATCCAAGGTTTGAACGCGATTGGGCAGTGCTGGATTCCAGCTTTGTCCGTCATCTGATAGGTGTAATAACCAATATCCATCTTGGCATTCTAATTCCACGTTTATATAGGTAGGTTTTGGATTCGTATGGTTCACCAAATTCGCTGCAGCCTCAGAGAAGCACAGTTGAATATTGTTCGAAAGATGGTCGCTAACCCCCCGGACTTTTAGCGTTGCGCTGATTTCCTTTCTTGCTTCGCTTGCGTTTTTTAATGTAGCAGGACGACATTGGAGATTGATTACCATCACCATAATTAGATCTCCAATGACAATAAATGGCTTTTTAAAATGGCTTTTCTGAGTCGGCCTGCGAGCCATGGCATACGTTTCGAAATACGGCCTATTTCGCGCAAAATTTCGACTTTGAGTGAAGGGTTGTTTTTATCATTCAGTACACAGCCAAGGATGTGTGCACCCGCATCGTTGAGCTTTTTAACAGATTCTGATGCTTGCGCTTCGGTGGTTTGCCCTGTCATAACGACCATGATCGTTCCATCTGCAGCCGCGGCAACACGCTCAGGCGGTATGTTGTTCGCATTGAGTCGTGAGATGGGTGACGTGTCAAAAATGATCAGATCAAAGTCCTCGTGCCATTGTTTCACATACTCTTCCAATGAGCCTGGACGGCGCAATTCCATGATGGTCTCTCGCTTCGAAGGGGCAATGATTCCTGTGAAGTATGTATTGTCTCCTGTGACACCGACGAGCTCAGGGCTTGGAAGTTGATGATTGTCATAGGTCGTGACAGTCATCCCCTGACTTTCAAGGCTCGGATGATATAGGTTCAAGTCCACGACCAAGGTGGACTTACCGGCCAGCAAAGAGCGGTGTGCGATGGCGCTCGCGAGTGATGTGACACCTTCCCCTGACTCTGTCGCTGTCAACGCTAGGGTTTTGTAATTGTTGCGGACAACCTGAAAGTAAATCCGCTCTACTTCTACGTTCCACGGAGGAATATTCATTAGAGTAATCCTATCAGTGCGGCAATCCCTGCCAGTTGGAAGATATCAGTGATCCCTTGACGAATTTTTTCTGCAGTACTTTCTTCTTTCGTGGGCACGTAAACCGTGTCACCCACACGCAATACAGGAAGGTCTTGGAATCGCGCAGTGCGGCTAAATTCAGATAAGTTGAAGGTTTTTGCTTGATCTCGGCAGCAGGACACATTGACTACGGTAATTCGCTCGATATAGGCGTTGTTACTTGGGCCGCCAGCCTCTGCGAGAAGATCGAGAATTGTCATATGGTCATCGAAAGTGTAGCGCCCAGGTTTATTCACGGCTCCTAGCACGCGAATGGTGTTTTCTTTTGACAGATCGAGCCAATTTCGGTCTTTTTCTGGTATGTAGATGGTGTCGCCAATATTGACCTCAGGCAAGAGGGTTGAATCGCCAGTTTCAAAGAAGAGTGCCAGATTCAGTTTACTGACTCGAGCAACATTGCCATCAAGGTGTGTGATACGAATATTGTGTAAATCTGCCTGAGCGGTTGGACCATCAGCGGCAGAAAGAATATCGAGAAAGTGCATTTCTTCGGTAAATTTATAACGACCCGGAGCGCCGACTTGGCCAAAAACATAAATCGATGTGTCTGAACTTTGTCGAATCCATTTGGCTTTGTTATCAACTGGATCATCAGGTAAGTCATGAACGCGAACGGTTGAACCCGCTTTAATCGGGGGTAATTCTGTGTCTGCCAAGCCATCACGAATGAAGGTGTCGAGGTTGAATGTATAGACTTTTGATCTATTGGCAGTTACTGGCGTCACGATTTCGATTTTACTGGTGTCAGCGCGAGAGGTTGGCCCGCCAACGTGAGCCAGCAAATCAAGGAGTGACATTTCAGAAGACCACTCAATACGGCTGGGTCTTACGACTTCGCCGAACACGCGAACGGCTCTGTCTGGTGAAACTTTTAGCCATGACTTCTCGTTGAGGTCGAGTTTTTCGGGAACAAAAATCGCATCTCCGGGAGCGACGAGTGGCAGAGGTCCTGATAGTTTGCCTTCTGAGAAGAGGGTCAAGTCAAACCCTACGGTGTCTCCATTGGCTCTGATAATTCGGATCTGGCGACTTTCCGCAAAACGGGTTGGCCCGCCTGCATTGGCAAGAATATCAATAAATGTTGCTTCTTCTTTACTTTCATAAGCGCCAGGTTTGGCGACTTCCCCCATCACATAGACAGTGTTAGAACCGGTTTTAATTTCTTCCTCTTGCTTAGGAACAAAAATGGTTGAACCTTCAACAATGTTTGGCAATAGGCCTTCATCGCCTGAGTCCAAATATTGCTTGAGGTTAAAGATACGTGGCTCGCTCTTAGAAATAACGCGGATCTGTTCGACGGCTGCGAAGCGTGTCACTCCCCCAGACCGCATGAGCAAGTCGACCAAGTTGTTCTCTTCCTTGGCGGAGAAACTGCCTGGACGTATTACCTCGCCAAATACTTTGATGGCTTTTCTGTCTTCAGCGGCATCCCCAGAATCGGCGAGTTTTGAAGGGTCGAAGCTCTGTTCAACGTTGCCAATCATGGGCGACGCTGGGATAAATAAGGTATCTAGTGAGTTCAAGGTCGGTAACAGGCTGTCATTCCCTGAGTCGAGAAATTTTTTGTAGTCAAAGGTGCGCACTTCGTCGCCCCGTCGTAACTGAAACTTATCGAGTTGAGCGCCTGGACGGAGCCCACCCGCCGCATAGAGTGCCATTTGAATGGACGCTTCGTTGGGAAGGGTAAACTCACCAGGTTCCGCTACGTAACCTTGGATGGTAACGATGAGTTGGCGTTTACTAACATAAACTTGTAGCGATGAGAGGTCGCGGATGACTTCACTGAGGGTATCTTTCACAGCGCTAGCCAGTACTTCTTCTGTCATCCCTGCGGCTTGAACCATGCCCACTTCGGGGAGGGACAAACGCCCTTGGCGGTCAATTTGGAATTCTTTGTTCAGCATGACCTCACCAGGTAACATAATTGCTACCAAATCGCCGATTTGTACGCGATATTCTTCCGACTGCGCTTTTACCGTATTGGCAAAAATCAACGCCGAAAGCAGGATGAGAGTCAGTGCATGCTTCATTTGACGGCTCCTTGCGAGAGAGGGCGCGTCGGTACTTCAATCAATTCAATGGATACGCGCCGATTCACCAAGCGCTCTTGTGGTTCACTGCCGTCAAAAAGAGGGTCAGTTGAACCGACAGCAGCGACAGTGAGGCGAGAAGGAGCAATGCCGAATATCTGTAAATATCGTTTTACTTGGTTTGCTCGCGCAAGGGAAAGCGCCTTGTTGGCTCTTTGATTGCCAATTGAGTCTGTGTGTCCAGTGATGTGCAGGGAATATTGGGGTAAGTCGCGTAACAAGTGAGCGGCTTCCGCTAAGTGGCCCATGTATTTGGGGTTAACTTCGGGGGAGTTGAATGCGAATTGGTTGTCGATATTCAGTAGGGCATAGATCTCTTCAGCAAGTTGCGAGGCAGAGGCATATTGGCCCGTACCATTTGGCGTGCAAGCCCCACTTTTAACGACGGCATCTAACTGTTTTTCCAATCTTTCGAGTGCTGCACGTTGAATAATCAGGTCGTTAGCTGCATCAAACTCCAGTCCGCCATGCAACTCTCGTACAATGCGAGCCTGCATACGGCGTGCTTGATAGACAGTGGCTGGAAAACACAGTTCAGCACCTTCTAACACCAAAACATCTAAGTGACGTGCTGATAACTCCCATTCAAAGCGTAAGCCATGTTCCGGACCGATAGGTTGATCGGCTAATACAGGAGAGAGTGCAGAATAATGGTGCTCAGCCATACCGCCCTGGCCGTCATCGGGAAACATCGAACAGCCTGAACTCAGTGCAGTGATGACGATGAGCGTTGAGAGTTTTCTCATGACAATTCCCCTACTGGGTAGAATTCCGTTTAACTCGCGTTTGGTGCAGTCTCTACAGATATCGCACTGTTGATACGTAATAAGTTTATGATTTCAAGAGGTTGGCCATGTACATGGGTGAGTGCTAACGTTTTGCCATTTGCTTTGAGTCTTTTGAAGAGAAATACGATGGCGCCGATGCCCGAGCTGTCGAGGAAGTCTACTTGACCAAGGTTGAGGGTAATGTCTGTGAGCGATTCTACGTTCACCAGTTCATCTAATTCAGGTTGAAGCTCACTGCATCCTTGTGCATCCATATCGCCATGGATGAGGATGAGCAGAGAATCGTTAGATTGTTCAATGCGTTCGATTTGCATGATGTAGTGCCTCTCCTGTATGACTATCTGTACCAAGCGAAATCTATGCCAAGTAAATATATTCATATAAAACAATGAAATATGGTTTTATCTTCATGAGTGGACAGGCAGTTTCTCATTCTGACAATGAATATGAGAAACACCTCAGCAGTGTTTCTCGTATATTCACTTTCGCGCTATCTAATGGTAAGAGATTGATTTCGCTTGTATCAATAATGAACCGCTCGTCCACTATTAAAGATAGTGGGGTTTCTTCAAAAAGCGACTTGGGCTTGAGGCAAAAATCTGCGTTATGCGTTGAAACTGATATGTTTTCGTCCCATCCAGTTAGTTATCGCTTCGATCATTGTGTGTTTGTTGACGGGCTTGGCCAGAAAATCGTCCATACCAACCTGCCTACATTTATTTCTATCGTGAGCGGTTACGTTTGCAGTCATGGCGAGTATGGGCATAGTTCGCCCTTGTTCGTTGAGATGACGAATCGTCTCACACGCGGTAAAACCATCCATTTCAGGCATCTGTAGGTCCATCAGAATCAGCTCATAATGTGAATTCTCGATAGCATCGATGGCTTCTTGTCCATTACACGCCGTTGAGACGATAAATCCGGCACTCTCCAGCATGGTACGAGCAACGAGTTGATTGGCGGGGTTGTCTTCAACCAACAGAATATTGCCGGGCTTTTCTGTCTTGAACACTTTCTTCGGTATCTCTTTGATAGAAGACTGCTCTGGGTATTGCATGTCACAAGGCAAGGTAATGGTGAATTCACTGCCAACATTTACCCGACTTTCAAGGACCAACTCGCCACCAAGCAATTCTACAAGACGCTTAGAGATGGCAAGTCCCATTCCTACCCCCCCATAGGTTCGAGAGAATGTGGGGTCTTTCTGGGTGAAAGGTTCGAATATTGCTTCTTGGTCGATGGGTGCGATACCTATTCCTGAATCACAAATTTGCAGTTTTAAGCCTGAAGGGTAGGCATGGCTCATGGTTAATTCTATTTCGCCTTCTTGCGTGAACTTGAGGGCATTTCCGATAATATTGGTGAGTACTTGAGAGAGCTTGCCTTTGTCAGTATCTGCGATGATGCGATGGTTTAATCGTTCATCAAAAATTAACGAAATGTTTTTTGCCGCGGCATTTTTCTCAAACATTGAAAGTACATGCTCACCCAATTCAGCCACATCAAATTCTTCGCGTCTTACATCGAGGGAACCAATATCCAATTTGGAGTAATCCAAAATATCGTTTAGTTGGTTTAACAGCAGGTTAGCTGAATCATCCGCCATGGTGGTCAGTACCTTACAATGTGGCGGTAATGATTCTTCTTTGAGTATGTCTACGGCGCCCAGAATCGCATTCATCGGGGTTCTAATTTCATGGCTCATGGTGGCAATAAACTGGGATTTGGCAATGTTGGCAGCCTCGGCGGCTTCTCTGGCCTCACTAAGCTCAAGCTCTCGTTGTTGTTGCTCTTGAATATGTTTGTCCAACTCGTCGACACAGAGATGCAAACGCGTCATCTCGTTGTAAGTAGAGGCTTGATGATCATGACTGTTTGACAGGCTTTGCAATCGGCGGGAAACACGCGCTAATGGCCTGAACACGAGGAAATGAGAGACAACGACAACCAGTGAGCTGAGAATTAAAACCGCCGCGGCTGAAAAGTAACGAATTTGCTGACCATGCAGTGCGATATCTTGAAGCATTTGTTTTTTGCTCATAGATATTTGCATGAGTCCTATGTGCTTATCGTCGATGCTGACGGGATTGACGAAGTTCAATGCCATGGGGTTGTTGTCGTGTGGCTTGTCACCCCATTGCCCTATTTCTAAACCGTCGTTGGTGACGATGGAGACGTAGCAAAGGTCGGGATAGTGTTTAGCCATTAACTGTAACTTCTGATTCAAGATCCCTGATTCTTGCGTTGTTATATCTTCTGACAATGCAGAGATTAACGCAGAGAAGTTCGCACGAATTTGCATGTCCATCCGGCTTTCAAGATAGTTGCGCTCTATCTGCCTGGCGGCATTTCCTGCGAGGTAGCTGATCCCTGCGGTAAGCACGATGACAGACACAATGTATTTCACCCAAAGTGATACGTTCTTCATGCCATTTCCTCCTTTGGCGTGATGGTTTAGTTTCATTTTCGCTCTCAATATGACGGTGAAGATGAATGTCATAATGAGAATTTCAGCTAGCTGAAAGACTTTTTAGTGCGTTACAGCCGTTGTTTGTTATCTATGCACTTAGCTTGCCAACCTGCCAGAAACTGACGCTTATAGTTCAACACGGCTGATGGAGCGAGTTGTGTAGCACGAGGTAAGGAACAGGGGGATGTTTTATCTGATGTTGGCTAGCGGGAACTGGCGTTACTATTAGGGCTGGGCTCAGGCGCTTTGTCACTGTTAGCGTCACCTTCTGATTGTTCGTCAGAATTGCAGTGGTTCTTCGCCGCCAATGCCGCTTCGTTCACTTTGACGTAATGGGCGACGGAAGCGGTCAATGAAAGCAAAATATAGATAGGCCAAGTGAAACCTTGTGTAAGGAAGGTGCCTGACACACAAAACGCAATCATGCCTGAGAACAAACCTTCTGAAATACAGCGCACTACTGGGGGATATGCTTGGGGATTACTCGTTACTATTTGGACGGTTTTTTGCGCTGACCGGAACACAATGAACGTCATGGTTAAGAAAGCGGCAAGACCCAAGAAACCTGTTTCACCCAGTACGCCAAACCATGTACTGTGAACCGCATGGTTTAGTCCATCCCAATGTGGCGAGTAATAGAAGTAATTAAAGTAAAAATTATTTAGCCCAACGCCCGAGAAAGGGTTGTCGACAGCCATGAAAAAGGCCGCTTCCCAAGCATATAAGCGCCCTTTTGCTGATTCATCCAACCCATCTTCTGCGGCACCACCAGACTTACGTCCACTGATACCCGCGACCATAAACAATATTAAGCACAATAGGCCACCGACGCCGAACAACAAGGCTTTGGACTTAACGCGACGCCAACCAATTGTGCCTAACGCTGAGAGTATGCCGAGTATGCCACCTCGGCTTTGTGTGCCAATAATGGCAACGAACAGCGCAATGGCAGTCACTAAGCCAATAAAGCGGGCTTTTTTGGGCAAACCTGACGTGATGGTGATACTCACTGCAAATGAAAAAGGGAACAAAAGCACAAGCGCCAAATCATTAGGATCGCCCAATACCGAACCCAATTCTCGACCCACGGTGACGCGCGTTTCTTCCACCATGCCAATGCCATTCACCTTGTTGAAAATGGTCACCATGGCAACGGATAAGCCTGATGCGACAATCATAATCAACGCATTTCGATAGTGTCTTTCATGGCACAATAACCAAGCAAGTGCTGGCGTCATGATGCCGATTTTGATGTAGATGTTCTTGTAGTAAGCAAACGCTTCACCCGTATTACCTGAAAGGGGAATGCCGATGGTGACGAGTGCCAAGAAGACATAAAAACTGTTGAGCTCTTTGCTGTGGAACATTTTGATTTTGCCGCTCAGTCCAATATGCCACGCTAACGTTGTAAGAGTGCCTAAAGACAACATGAGAGGAATCTTTAAGGAATACAAAGGGGCAAAGGCTTCGTGAAGGCGAAAAAACGAGAAAGCGATAAATAGGAGTCCAAGCAGGACAGGTTGTGAAAGGGTGATCAGCAGTGATAAGGGAAGTAGACCGACAACTAATGGGATAATGGGGTGCGGAATGATCAGCCATACCACACACGTCAGCGCGACAAATAACGCGGTCGCGTGAACGAAATGGGTTCTGAGCCGCACTAGCAGCATGTTTTGCTGATCGCTTATCCAGCGAAGTAGTTGCATTAACAGCACTCTTATACTCTGATTACTTTATGGTAGAGCAAAGTGCGTGCCATGAGCTGTCTAGAAAATTAACGCTAATTTATCAATATATTAGTGGCTTTTTTTTAGATGGATAAAAGAAAACCGCGCATATCCATACACGGTTTTCCTAATTTGCATGTCAATTCGACAAAAGAGCAGCAAACTGTCTTCCGTCATTTATCATGCGCTATTCGGGATGAATCAATCGAATGGTCATGGAGCCTGCCGCACGCATGGATTCCACATTAATGCTCAATACTACCGCTGACTCAGGTGCTCGGTAGTGATGCACTTCTTCACCGAAGCTATCGTATTGAATCGCTAAGAGTTGGTCTGTTTCTACATGTTGTAACAGTGAAACTTGCGGTAAAATGAAACCACCTTGAACGGCTTTTAGTGTGGTGACACGAGCGCTTTCAATGGCTTTTTCGATAGGTTCAGGCATCCCATCGATTGCGTCATAGTGTTTGAAAATGTTCATCGCGCCAGTGACTGTGCGGGCAATCATCGCTGTGTCGGTGTAACGCCCTACTCCAATTTCAACAGTAATGCTTGGGATGTGGTTTTGATTCCACACCGTTTCAAGTATCCCAGGATCGCCGGGGTCATCCAAAATCGCATCAGGGTTCATCAAGCGTGCCATTTGAAGGGCATCATCAAGGCGATAATCTGCGAACGCATATAAGGGATATGCCGTGCCTGATGTTTGGGTATGAAGATCTATGGCTAACTCTGCATTGGGCATGAGTAGCTTGTGCCATATCGTGTACAAATACCGCTGAGGTTCGTTGCCGTTGGCGTTACCAGGGAAGTGACGGTTGAGGTTGCCACAAGACACATCAGGGTCTGCAGAAAAGAAGTCACGACTGTGGTTAAGCATGCCTGTAAGGTTCACCGTTGGGATGATGGTAATACACCCTGCGATGTCATGATCTTGTAGCGAGCGTGCTATGGCTTGTGCTGTTAATACGCCGTTGTACTCATCGCCATGCACGCCGGCTGTGATAACGATTTTCTTTCCGGCTTTTTGACCTTTGAATACCCAAACTGGCAGGTGTTGCGATTGCGCCAGCGCATTCGTAGCAGCGCGAAACCAGAACTTGTGCTGCCCAGCTTCCAGCGTGGTCACATCCAATGCGCTGATCACCGCCAGCCCGTCGATTTGATTACCTTCAATGATTGTTGTCATACTGCGTGTCGCCATACTTCTATGTGGTTCGAGATAACATTCGATTTGAAAAAAGGCGAGATAATCATCTCGCCTTTCTAGTGTGCTCATTTTACTTCAGTGCGGTGCTGACTTAGGCAAAGCCCATCATGTGCGCGCCTACTACCGTGACACTTGCAATGACAAAAAGCAACAGCATAAAGCGCCACACGAACTTGGCCCAGTTGCCCCAATCAATGCGACAAACACCCAATGTTGCCATCAAAGATGCCGACGTCGGTACGATGATGTTGGTGAAGCCATCGCCCAATTGGAACGCCAATACGGCCACTTGGCGAGACACGCCTGCAATATCAGAAAGCGGAGCCAACAACGGCATGGTGAGAGCCGCCTGACCTGATCCCGAAGTCACGAAGAAGTTAAACACAGATTGGAAGACGTACATCAACCAAGCTGCAGCAGCAGAAGGAAGCTCACTAATAGCACTGCCTGCATTGTGCAAGATGGTGTTTAGCACGCTTGGGTCTTCAGAGCCGCCACCCAGTAACAGCAATACGCCTTTCGCGAAACCGACCAATAGGGCAGGCGCCAGCATGATGCCCGCACCTTCTTTAAAGGCATCGGCGACATCATTTGCTGTCATATTGTTGAGTTTGAACAGCATGGCGATAATTGCCACCACAAAGCCCATGGTAAAGAACTGAGAAGCAATCTCTGGAATGTACCAAGCATGAGCGACCACACCCCACACTACCCAAATGGTAGTGGCTAGCACGGTTAGAATGACCAGCGTGTCACCAAACCCCCAGCGTGCTTCATTCTCTTCTTGCGCTTTGTCTTTCAGGTAAGCATCAGAGGCAAAGCTGTAAGATGCTTGCGGATTGGCTTTGATTTTGGAGGCGTACATCATGGTAAAGCCGATACCAATGAGGGTAAATGCTGCCCACATCACCATGCGGAATGTCATGCCAGATAGAACAGGAACCCCAGCAATACCTTGTGCAATTGCCACTGAAAATGGGTTCATCCATGAAGTGGCGAAACCGACTTGTGTCGCTACGTAGGTCACCATCACTGTGGTAATACCGTCGTAGCCAAGGCGAACCATCAAAGGCGCGATAATAATGGCAAACGCAACCGCTTCTTCACCCATACCGAACACGGCGCCGCCGAGTGAGAACAGTGAAAACAACACTGGAATAAACAGCGCTTCACTGCCTTTGGTCTTGTCGATGAGCTTCAAAATGCCGTTATCAATGGTACCTGTGCGCATTACCACACCAAACGCACCACCGATGATCAACATGAACATGATCACGCCAATCGCCGAACCCCATTTGGAACCTGATACCAGACCTTCAAATGGGAAGTTCATCAAGCCAATGCCGCCGCCAGACGCGAAAAACTGGACTTGGTTGTAAACCACGTCACCGTTTTCATCAGTGACTAAACGGAAAGATTCAGGATTGATGACGGTGCGGCTTTTTTCAGCGCCATCGACCATGAAAGAAACCTGTTGGCTATCGAATTGACCAACAGGGATCAAGTAAGTCATAGCGGCAGCGAGAAGGCCCACAATGAAAATCAAAATCAGGGTGTCAGGCATTTGCCATTTCTTTTGGCCTGCCACCTCATCTTGGGTTTGAACGTGTGTTTGAGACATTCCATCATTCTCAATATAAAAGGGGCATAAAATGTCGTTAAAAACGAATAAAAAGTCAATTAATTTAATGTGGTGAGGGTAGGTAATTGATGAATACTTATTATTGCTCAAATACCAGACGAAATGACTGGTTACAAATTAAGCAGGAAATGGGTTTGGTATTGAAGGAAGAGGAGGTGAATCCAAATGGGAAAATGAAGCGCTATGGAGCTTGCAACAAGGCGATGGGTAGGTGAAATCAAAAAGGCTGCGATTGAATAGATACGCAGCCTTTGTTTGTAGAATGATAATCATCAGCTTGATGAGAGATTAGCGTAGCGATAATTTCGGCGCTTTCATCACCAAATACACCGCCATCGCGCAACATGCGAAGCCAATTAATGTGGCACCAGAAAAAGCTTCGTCGAAAAACAGCCAACCTTGCAATGCGGCTAATGGCGGAACCAGATAAATGTAAGACGTAACCTTTGACGCTGCACCTTGATCAACCATGTAGAGATACAACAAAACCGCCACTACCGACAGCACAAGTACTGACCATAGCATGGTGAGGGAAAAGGTCAGTGTCCATGTCACTTGCACACCCACAATCAGCCAAACAATCGGTAAGAACACCATGGTTGCCGCAACATATTGCCACATGGCAGAGGCCACCAAATTCATCCCCTGACAGAAGTGTTTTTGATAAAGAGTCCCGAATGTAATACCAAGGAGGGCTGAGCCAACAAACAAGTAAGCATAAAGTGGTTGTGCATCGATTCCCCAACTCATTTTTCCTTGAACCACAAAAGCAATACCGATAATCCCGGCAGCGAGTCCTAGCCATTGCGCGGTATTGAGCCTCTCTGAAGAAGTGTTCACGACGATCACCGCAGTGAGAATGGGTTGAAGCCCAACTAACAAAGATGAAAGGCCAGCTGGCATGCCATGGTCAATGGCGGCAAATACACCTCCTAGATAAAATCCGTGGATTAATATCCCTGATGCGAGTGCATGAACAATTTGCATGCCTTTTGGCATCACCGGTTTCATTACCAGCAGAATTGCGATGAATACCAAAACATTCAGTGCCATGCGGATCAGCAGAAACGTGGCGGCATTAGAATCAATAAGTCCGAATTTTGCCCCGACAAAGCCCGTACTCCAGAGCAGAACGAAAATAAAGGGTATGGCTTTTTTTAGCATGGGGGAGCAATCCTTGGCGATAAAATGTGTGCTTTTGCGTAGTGGGGAATTAGAGCGCAACTCGGTGAGCACCACAACCTAAGTTTGGTCAAGGTTATTGAACGGATTCATCGGGCTAGATGAAGAATGGGAATAGTATCGAGCAGGATTGTAGATATAAAAACGTTAGGTGTGGCTTTGAGTCTGACTCAGAGGCGGGCTGGATAGCCCGCTTTTCGCACAAAATGAAGGTCAGCGTGGGATCTAAAACGCTAGTAATGTTATTTACGCCGCGTTCTGAGCGTTTTTCGCTATCGTTCTTTTTAAGCTGCGATTTTTGTTGAGCTCAATTTTATAAGCGGTGAGCAGTGTTGAAAGATCGCTCACTTTGATCTTGCAGTCGCCATCGCTATCGATAGAAGCAATAGCGTCTTGATTTAAGCGAGACAATGTTTCTCGCATTTGAGGGGTATCAGTTGTTATTGGCATATTATTGATTATTTTGTTAATTCGAAGGCATTAAAGCAAAAACCCACGACAAAGTTTAGTGGTTTATTTTAAGGCAGCAGTGTTTGCGGGAAAATTAAGCAAAATTCGGGACTTGCGTTCAATATGTGCCCAAACAACCTGAATTAATCATAATCAGGCTATTTAGACAAAAGTGAAAGCGCGCTGAATGCACGCAAAAATCATTGTTGGACGGGGAAAATTATTTCGTTGAAGTTAAAGCCTTTTTCTTCTGCCAAGGCTAAGAAATCAGCCATCACTTGATCAGAGACCGTGGGCGTGCGTGCGAGCAGCCATAAATAGTCTGTGTTGTAACCAGAAACGAACGCATAGTCGTATTCCTCGCCCAATTCAAAAACCACATACGACGAAAAGAAAGGGCCAAAGAAGGAGACTTCAAGGTGCGCAGTGTCGCGATTACCCACAAAATAGGCACGGCCTTCGGCCTCAGACCATTCTTTATCTTCTGCTTTATAGCCGCGGTTCAGTACGCGAATACCGCCATCTTCGCGCAGAGAATACTCTGCTGTGACATTGCTTAAATCGCGCTCAAAGCTGTGGTCTAGGCGGGCGATTTCGTACCATTTTCCAAGATAGCGTTGCTCATCGAATTCTGTCACCGGTGTGACGCCTTCAGGAATTGATTGGCACGCTGTTAACAGCAACAAAGAAAGTGCAATGAATATACGACGAATCATCTGGGTTCTGCTTATTGTTATCGATAATGTAAGTCGTTACGCGTCAGCAAGCGACGACGATCAGACGCTAGCACACTATTTTGCTTAACCTTGCAGGCTCCGCAGCGTTTGGTTGAGCAAAATGGCAAGAGCTGAGTGACCTTGCTCATCCATGTGTAAACCATCAATGGGAGAGGCTTCGCAGGCTTCTGCTGCATCGACAAAGTGACAACCTTCCTCTTTCGCGACAGCGGAAAAGAAACTCGCCAGTTGCAGAGACTTTTGGCGACCATTGGTAAATCCGGTTTTCCATTTATTGTCGTCATGCATTGGTGCGGGAGAGACAACGAGAATACGAGGTGACCTGTGTCCTGCGTTGTCACACGCACGAACTTGACCAATCAGTTTTCGAATACCTTCCGCAATCCATGCGGGTTCTGATGGGTAGAGCGATTTGAGATCGTTTGTTCCGAGTGTGATAACCACCCAATCAAGAGGACGATGAGTGAGTAATAACATGGGTAACGCAGCGCTACCGTCTCGATAAGGCTTTAAAGGATCTTTCCACATGGTGGTGCGTCCATTTAGCCCTTCCTCCATCACTTCCCAAGCAACCGAGTCTGCAACTGGATCATTCAAATGTGTTTTAAGGCGAGATGTCCAGCGAACACCTTCTGGCCAGCGTTCGCCATTTGAAGGGTTGTATCCCCATGTGTTTGAATCACCAAAGCATAAAATCCGCGGCATTGTGTGTCCTCCGTGTTGGTCGATGGGTATTGCTCTTTCTCTTGAGTAGATATCTTCGAGGGAAAATATTCAACTCCTAACGTTCAACCCAAGGGAATTGTTGAATAAATGACATTGTCCTTGGTGCTTCATTGACCCGTATCAAGCCATTTTGCTGCCGCTTAAGGTCTACTTGAGCCCTCAAAAAATACTGCCAGAGAAATACCTGCTTTCGTTGATATTGGATGGCGGGAACTTTCGAAATCCTAGCGAAGAGTGAGTAAAAAGAATAAAAAGTGTCGCAAATGAAGAATATCAAGTCGAGGCAAACAGCCCATACTCACAAGAAGTTCGAGTACAGATTCGAGTATAAATGACCAATAATGACAATAACGAAGTACTGGCAGAATCAACTATGACAGTGTTACCTCCTCCGGGCTCGCCGGACATTGAAATCGCGCGTGCCGTCAAACCTTGGCCGATTTTTGAAGTCGCTCAGCGCAAACTTGGTGTGGCTGCGCACGCACTGATCCCTTATGGACACTACAAAGCTAAGCTCGATTTGGCGCAGCTTGACGCGAGTAAACCGCAAGGCAAACTGGTACTGGTTACCGCGATCACACCGACCCCTGCGGGAGAAGGCAAGACGACCACCAGTATTGGCTTGACCGATGCACTGAATGCCATTGGCATCAGTGCAAGTGTGTGTCTGCGTGAGCCATCTCTTGGCCCGTGTTTTGGTGTGAAAGGTGGGGCTGCGGGTGGTGGTCGCGCACAAGCGATCCCGATGGAAGATTTGAACCTGCACTTTACAGGGGATTTCCATGCCATTACTTCTGCACACAATTTGCTTGCCGCGTTGATAGACAATCACATTCATTGGGGTAACGAGCTGAATTTGGATTCACGTCGTATTTCATGGCGTCGCGTAATGGACATGAACGATCGCGCGCTTCGTAACACCTTGATTGGGTTAGGCGGTCCAGCGCATGGTCAGCCGCGTGAATCAGGTTTTGATATTACGGTGGCCTCAGAAATCATGGCGATCCTTTGTTTGGCGGATGATCGCAAAGATCTCCAGCGCCGCCTGGGCAATATCATAATTGGACGCGATCGCGACAATAAAACAGTCACCGCTCGTGAACTCGGTGCGGATGGCGCAATGACAGTTCTGTTGAAAGAAGCGATTCAACCGAACTTAATCCAAACACTGGAACACAACCCAGCGTTGATCCATGGCGGCCCATTTGCCAACATTGCCCACGGCTGTAACTCTGTGATGGCAACGCGCACGGCATTGGGCTTAACCGATGTGGTCGTGACAGAGGCAGGCTTTGGTGCCGATCTTGGCGCAGAGAAATTTATCGACATTAAGTGTCGCTTGTCAGGCTTGAAACCAGATGCTGCGGTGCTGGTATGTACTGTTAGAGCGTTGAAAATGCAGGGTGGAGTGGCGAAAAATGATCTCGATGCTGCCAATGTCGATGCCGTAAAAGCGGGCTCGGACAATCTTAAACGCCACATTCAAAACATGCAGCAGTTTGGGCTAAACCCATTGGTTGCCATTAATCGATTCCCAACCGATACACCGGAAGAGTTGGCAGCCATCAAAGAAGTTTGTTTGTCATTGGGCGCTGGCGTTGAAGAAGCCAATCATTGGGCAGAAGGTGGTGAAGGGGCGAAGGCCTTGGCGGAAGGTGTAAAAGCCATCTTGGATGCAGGCTCGCCAGAGGTGACGCATCTGTATGACGATGCGATGCCTATCGACGAAAAAATCCGGACTATCGCAACGCGCTTGTATGGCGCGAGCGATGTGCAATTTAACATTGCCGCGCAAAAACAATTGGATGAAATTCATCAGTTAGGATTTGGTGAACTACCGGTTTGTATTGCGAAGACGCCTTATAGTTTTTCATCTGATCCTCACTTACTTGGTGCGCCAACAGATCATATATTGCCAGTGCGTGAGCTTCGTTTAATGGCTGGTGCAGGTTTTGTTGTGGCGATTTGTGGTGATGTGATGACCATGCCGGGGTTGCCTAGAAAGCCAGCGGCACTCAGTATTTCCTTGGATGACCAAGGGGATATTGTTGGGCTCTTTTAACTGCGTATTGAAAGCAGCGATTGAAAAGATCGATGGAAAAGATCGAAGAGAAAATGAGTGCTATATAGCGCCACCTTAGGTGGCGCTTTTTGTTACTTCGCAATATTGGCTTAACGTCCATCCGTGAGTGCCGTAGTCTCTGTACATCAACTGTATGATCAACGAACGGCAATACAATACTCAAGGACGGTCACATGGCAAAGCAAGATCCTTCATATCCTTATCAGAAACGTCAGGTCGAGTTAGACACTCAGCGCCAGTTTCGCGTTGGTGACGGAAAAATTAGTGGTTACCTTTCGGTGATGCTGGGGGCCTTGTCACTGCTTGCTGTGTTAGCGTATTTGTTTCCTTCTTACCTCACGACCACTGAACTGCGTAAAACCTACGATGCGGAAAGCTTGCAACATGTGTTGAAGTACGGCATGTATTTCTCCTTGTTTTTCGGTGCGATGACTCACCTATTGAAAAAGTGCCGCCGCTTAGGCTGCGTAGGAATTTCTCTTACTTTGATCGCTTTTGCGTTAGGCGGATACACAGTGCCGGTGGGGCCAGTTGAACCCGTGGCGTTGTCATTGGGTGTAGACTGGCTGATTTTGGCGTTTCTGGGTTCTGCTGCCATTTTTGTCACGCTAGAAAAGCTGTTACCCAAGTACAAAAATCAGGTGATTTTGCGCAAAGAGTGGGAGACGGATTTCCTGTATTTCTGCTTCAACCACCTCGCCATTTCAGCGATTCTGATTTACGCCAACTACCATGTCAGCCACTTTAGCTGGGCGGTCAGTCCTTCGTTTCAGGAAACCATTCAATCGCTACCTGTGATTGTCCAGTTTACGTTGATTCTTATCGCCGCTGATTTCGTGTTGTACTGGGAGCATCGTTTATTCCATGAAGTGAAAGCGTTGTGGCCTGTGCATGCGGTGCATCATTCGGTGGAAAACTTGGATTGGTTGGCAGGGTCTCGTGGTCATTTTCTGCAAATCTTTTCTGAGCGAGCCATGGTCATGGTACCGCTGTATCTGCTTGGCCCTTCAGAGGCGGCGCTGAATGCTTACGTGGCTTTTGCTGCCTTGCAAGCGGTGCTGATTCACTGCAATACTCGTCTTCACTTTGGCGTATTGAAATATATCTTCGTGACACCGCAATTCCACCATTGGCATCACAGCTCGGAAAAACCGGCGATTGATACCAACTACAGCGCGCATTTGGTGGTGTTTGATTGGCTGTTCGGCACCATGCACATGCCGGGTAAACATTGGCCCGCGGAGTACGGCACGACCAAGCCGCTGCCAAAGAGCATTTTGGGGCAAATCATGTACCCGATTACGGTATGGAAAAAGCGTAAGCCTCAAGAGTAAACCTCGTGAGTGAACCGTCAATACAGGTCAACCAAACCGAAAGAGCGTGACCCATAAAAAAGCCCAAACCATTTGGTTTGGGCTTTTTGCGTCATATGCGTAACGCGTATAGCGTAATTACAGCTTGCTGTGCGTTGCCAAAATGGCCGCAAGCATGTCATGCCCAAATGCCGCACTACGCGCTGGAGACCAGCCATACAGCGCATCAGCATGGCTGATGTGATCTTTAAACGGCATCTCAACGGTGTAAGACAGGCACTTAAACTGCTCTGCTACCCAGTTCGAACCCACGGTCAGGTTAGCTTTGCCTGGCTCGTCTTTCGGGTAACCAAACTCATCTTGGAATTCAGGGGTGATGGTTAGCAGTGCTTGTTTGAAGTGATTCTCAAGCGCTGCCATCTCTTCGTTGTAAGAAGGAATACCTTCGCTGCCCGCAACAAAGTTGTATGGAATGGCTTCGTCACCGTGAATGTCTAAGAACATGTCAACGCCAGTCTCTAGCATGCGTTCACGCACGTAGAAAACTTCAGGGCTGCGTTCGACTGATGGGGTTTGCCATTCACGGTTTAGGTTCACGCCAATGGCGTTGTGGCGAAGGTGCCCACGAATGCTGCCATCTGGGTTCATGTTTGGCACAACGCGGATCACGGCGTTGTCGATCAGCGTTTTGCCCACGGTATCGGTTTCATCCAGCAGACGAAGCAGTAGGCCTTCAATCAGCCATTCAGCCATGGTTTCGCCAGGGTGCTGACGACCAATGATCCAAATGTTCTTTTTACCTTCCGCTGGCTCACCAATGGTCAACAAGCTGATGTCATTGCCATCCAAGGTTGCGCCTAGCGTTTCAAGCTGGCACGCGTAATGCGTTTGTGCGCTGTGCAGAAGGTCTTGGTGACGGTCGTAAGAGTAAGGCGCGAAGTAGGCGAAATACATTGAACCGCTTTCAGGGATCACGGAGAAACGTAGGTTATCACCATCGAATTCTGCTGGAATGCGGAACCACTCGTTGCGGTCGTAAGACGCGACGACATCGTAGTCTTTCCAACCTGCGGTGTAGGCAGATTTTGCCAAGTTAGAAATCGTAAATTGGTGCAGCTCAGGCGATGTGCTTTCCAAACGGAAATGAAACCACTGTGAGCAGTCAGTTTGGTTATCCGCAGGGATAGTGAGCTGAATATCGCTAGGCGTTTTCGCGCTAACGACGTGGATGTTACCGCTTTCGAAATTGCTGAATATTTTCATGTTTAATGTGGTGTTTTTGAGAAAACAGTCATTAAGACTATCACAAATTTCAATGGGCTAAACCTGCAATCAGATGCGGACTTTTCGGAGTCTGTTTTACCCCTGACGCAAACCCGTTATAGGTTGTCGCATTCGCATCGCCGAATTTGAAGCTTGTTGGTTAACGTGAAAGACATACAAAAGGAAAAATACCCACAAGGAAACCTACATGTCTGACAACAATCCTGCCGCAGCATTGCACCGCGATTCCATCATCATTGACGGGCTTATTATTGCCAAGTGGGATAGGGCACTCTTTGAGGACATGGCAAAAGGCGGGTTAACCGCCGCGAACTGCACCGTGTCGGTTTGGGAAGATTTCCAATCTACCATTGATAATATTGTCGAATTCAACCAACTGATGAGTGAGAACAGCGACCTCATTCGTCCCGTTCATTCCACCCAAGATATTCTGCGCGCTAAGCAAGAAGGCAAAACTGGCATCATGCTCGGTTTTCAAAATGTTCACGCGTTTGAAGATCAGCTTGGCTATATCGAGATTTTCAAAAAGCTCGGTGTTGGGATTGCTCAAATGGCATACAACACCCAAAACCTGGTGGGAACGGGTTGTTATGAACGTGACGGCGGACTATCAGGCTACGGGCGTGAAGTGGTTGCGGAGATGAACCGTGTCGGCATGATGTGCGATCTTTCCCACGTCGGGCCGAAAACTTCCGAAGAAGTCATTTTAGAATCCCAAAAGCCTGTCTGCTATTCCCACTGTCTGCCGCTTGGATTGAAAGATCACCCTCGAAACAAATCTGATGAAGAGCTGAAATTCATTGCTGACCACGGCGGTTTCGTGGGCGTCACCATGTTCGCTCCATTTTTGAAAAATGGCATCAATTCCACCATTGAAGACTACGTCGAAGCCATCGATTACATCGTCAATATCGTGGGTGAAGATTGTGTGGGCATCGGTACGGACTTTACACAAGGCCACGATCAAGCCTTCTTCGAGTGGATCACTCACGATAAAGGGTATGCCCGACGACTCACACGATTTGGAGAAATCATCAACCCGAAAGGTATGCGCACCGTCGGTGATTTTCCAAACCTGACAGCAGCGTTACTCGATAACGGTTGGTCGCCTGAGAAAGTGCAGAAAATCATGGGTGGAAATTGGGTCAACGTATTGAAGGATGTGTGGGGCGAGTAGCTTGCGCATTCTATGTATTTATCGCGCTTATATCGACATTACGGAAAAACTTTAAGGAAGCATGCATGAGCCACCATCCACCAGAGTTACCGATACAGGTTGATGATGAAACCGGCGTTTGGAGTACAGATGGTTTACCCATGCTGTACGTACCGCGCCATTTTTTCATTAACAACCATGCCGCAGTTGAAGACGCGCTAGGTGCGGATGTCTATGCTGATTTGCTCTACAAAGCAGGCTATAAATCGGCCTACTTTTGGTGCGAACAAGAAGGCGAAACTCACGGTATTTCGGGCGCTGAAGTGTTCGATCATTACATGAAGCGACTTTCACAACGTGGCTGGGGACAGTTCTTTATTGAGCATCTTGATGTGTCCCAAGGCACAGCACGAGTGCGCTTAGAGAACTCCGCATTCGTGTATTACTACGGAAAAAATGACCGCAAGGTGGATTACATGTTCACGGGGTGGTTTGCTGGCGCGATGGACCAAGTGTCTGAAAGCGTTGGGTTCCCATTGAAAACGCAAGCAGTCCAATTGCAAAGCGGCTCAGAAGAAGGCTGTGATTTTGGGGTGTTTGAGGTGAAGCCTATTTAGAAATAGGGGCTAGAGATAGGCTCTAGGAAGAGCAGGTTCTAGATCCTAGGAAGAGCAAAAAGCCTGACTGCATCGGATTCTTTTAGAAATCCTGCAGGACCCAGAAAAATATAATAAGGAAGTGCAATGTCTCAGTTCGATGCCATTTTTCAACCGCTTGCGATCAACAAGCTGATGATCAGAAATCGCGTGATCAGTACGGCCCACGCCGAGGTGTATTCGACGGAAAATGGCATGCCGACTGAGCGCTATATCCAGTATTACGAAGAGAAAGCCAAAGGCGGCATTGGGTTGTGTGTCTGTGGTGGCTCAAGCCCTGTGTCGATTGATAGCCCGCAAGGTTGGTGGAAATCTGTCAACATGGCATCAGACGACGTGGTTCCTCATCTGCAAAATCTTGCTGATGCCATGCACAAGCATGGCGCGCATATCATGATCCAAATTACCCACATGGGTCGTCGATCCCGTTGGGATGGTGGCGAATGGCCGTCATTGATGAGCCCGAGCGGCATTCGAGAACCTGTTCACCGCGCCACCTGTAAAACCATTGAACCTGAAGAGATTTGGCGCATCATTGGTGATTTCGCGAAAGCGACCAAACGTGCAAAAGACGGCGGTTTAGACGGCGTCGAGCTTTCTTTCGCGCACCAACATCTTGTCGATCAGTTTTGGAGCCCTCGCGTCAATAAACGTACCGATGAATGGGGTGGAAGCTTTGAAAACCGCATGCGCTTTGGGGTAGAAATTCTGAAAGCGGTTCGCGAGGAAGTCGGGCCTGACTATGCGGTTGGTATCCGTATGACAGGTGATGAGTTTCATCCTGATGGTCTGAATCAATACGACATGAAAGAAATCGCTGCTTACTACGATAGCCTCGGTATGATTGATTTCTTCAGCATCGTGGGTTCTGGATGTGATACCCACAACACGCTCGCGAACGTGATTCCGAACATGACTTATCCGCCGGAGCCATTTATTCATTTAGCGGCAGGCATTCGTAGCGTGGTCAATGTACCTGTGATGCATGCGCAGAATATCAAAGATCCTGTTCAAGCGGCGCGCGCACTAGAAAGTGGCTTGATCGACTTTGTGGGCATGACTCGGGCGCACCTTGCTGACCCGCACCTCATCGCCAAGGTGAAACTGGGACAGACAGATCAAATTCGCCAATGTGTTGGCGCGAACTACTGCATTGACCGCCAGTACCAAGGCATTGACGTATTGTGCATTCAAAACGCTGCGACCTCTCGCGAACAAACCATGCCGCATATCATCCAAAAAACAGACGGCCCCATTCGTAAAGTGGTGATCGTTGGTGGTGGCCCTGCGGGCATGGAAGCCGCACGTGTTTGTGCAGAGCGCGGACACCAAGTGACGCTGTTCGAGAAAAACAGCGAACTGGGTGGGCAGATAACCATTGCATCGCAAGCGCCACAGCGCGAACAAATTGCGGGTATTACTCGCTGGTTTGATTTGGAACTTCGTCGTCTTGGCGTGAATCTGGTATTCGATGTGACTGCAGATGAAACCATGATTGCAGCAGAAAATGCTGACGTTGTGTTACTTGCTGTGGGCGGTAAACCATTTGTGAATCAGATGGCTGAATGGGGCGCAGAAGACGGTTTGGTCGTCAGCAGTTGGGATCTACTAAGCGGCGCGGTTGAACCGGGCAAAAATGTTGTGGTGTATGACACCATTTGCGAATTCAGTGGCATGTCAGTGGCAGATTTTCTCGCCGCCAAAGGGGCGCGCGTTGAACTTGTTACTGATGACATCAAGCCAGGTGTCGCGGTGGGGGGCACCAGTTTCCCTACTTACTACCGAAGCCTGTATACCCGAGATGTGGTGATGACCTCCGATCTGGTGTTAGAGAAGGTTTATAAAGAAGGTGAAGCTATCATCGCGCACTTTGAAAATGAATACACGGGCGTGAAAGAAGAACGCGTTGTAGACCAAGTGGTGATTGAAAACGGCGTTAGGCCGGATGAAGCGCTTTACTATGCGTTCAAGGACGGTTCGCGCAATAAAGGGCAAATCGACATCGAAGCGCTCTTTGCCGCACAGCCTCAGCCTATTTTCTCCGAACAAGGGGACGGATACTTGCTGTATCGCCTAGGTGATTGCAACGCGCCGAGGAATATTCACGCAGCGATTTACGACGCCCTGCGTTTGTGTAAAGACCTGTAGTATTTGGCGAGGTGAGCGATATGTCCACAGCGCTAATTGGCCCTCTTCTCCTCCTTGTGATCGTGCTTGCTGCTATAGGCGCAGGGAGGAGAGTTAAAATGTGGCGTCAGGGTAAGCCTGACCATGTGCCCTTTTTCAAAGCCATTATATCTATACTTCCTCGCTATCTTCATGATTTGCATGATGTGGTGGCGCGTGACAAAAAATTTGCCAATACCCACGTCGCAACGGCGGGCGGCTTTGTAGCTTCCATGCTCGCTATGATTGTGGTGTATGTGTTGGGCGGCGATTCACCGTTGACTTACGGCTTGTTAACGGTGACCTTCTCTGTGATGAGTGTTGGCGCGTATCAGGTGAAAAAGCGCCGCGAAAATCCGCCAGCCAACTTGTCTAAAGGGGCGTGGCAACGCCTCCCGTATAGCTTGTTAGTTTTTTCGATCTCAGGCTTGTGTATCTCCCTCATCCAGCTTCTTGGCATCGCCAATATCTCGATCCTTGTTACCTTCATTTTAATTGGTGGAGTGCTGCTCGGTTTAACAGAACTGATATTTGGCATGACATGGGGTGGCCCGATGAAGCATGCCTTCGCGGGTGCGCTGCATCTTGGTTTCCATCGCCGTCAAGAACGCTTTGCTGGTGGGCGATCGACAGGGCTTAAACCCATAGATTTGAATGGAAGCAAACTCGGCGTTGAAATGGCGACGGATTTTCATTGGAATCAATTGCTGGGGTTTGATGCCTGTGTGCAGTGCGGGCGCTGTGAAAAAGTCTGCCCTGCCTTTGCTGCGGGTCAACCGTTGAATCCCAAAAAACTGATTCAAGATCTTGTGGTCGGCATGGCGGGTGGTGATACCTCAAGCTATGCGGGCAGCGGTTATCCTGGAGAAGAAACAGGGAAATCTGACGAAGCGAAATGTGGTGCGCCGGATAAGCCTTTGTTCGAAAGCCTGTTGGAGACGGACACTGTGTGGTCGTGCACGACATGCCGCGCGTGTGTGGAAGAGTGCCCAATGATGATTGAGCACGTCGATGCCATCGTGGATATGCGCCGTCATCTCACGTTAGCCAAGGGGGAAACTGCAGGGAAAGGCTCGGACTCGCTCGATAATTTGATAGCGACGGATAACCCTAACGGTTTTTCTCCATCGAATCGCGCCAATTGGTCGATTGATTTGAAGCTCGATGCCATGTCAGACGTGGGTCGTGCTGATGTACTGCTTTGGGCGGGAGACGGAGCGTTTGATTTGGCGTATCAGAGAACGCTTCGCGCCGTGGTGGCATTGCTTCGTCAAGCCAATGTGAACTTTGCCATCTTGGGCAACGAAGAGCTCGATAGCGGTGATTTAGCGCGCCGATTAGGCGACGAAGCAACGTTTCAGCGCCTCGCCAACGCCAATGTGAAGACCCTCAATAAATACAGCTTCGACACCATAGTCACACCTGACCCTCATGCCTTTCATGTCCTGAAAAACGAGTATGGCGATTTTGGCGGCGACTATCAGGTCATGCACCATACCGAGTTTCTTGCGGGATTGGTGAAAGCCAACAAACTGACACTCTCTGAAGCTAAGCCTCAAGACGTGACGTATCACGATCCTTGTTATCTCGGACGTTACAACGGGGGTTACGACGCACCCAGATATCTGCTTCAGGCGATGGGTTTTACCCTCAATGAAATGGAGCGTTCTGGTTTTCGTTCGCGTTGTTGTGGCGGCGGGGGCGGTGCGCCAATCACGGATATTCCCGGTGAACACCGCATTGCCGATATGCGCATGGACGATGCTCGAGAAACAGGCGCGGATCTGGTAGCTGTCGCATGCCCACAGTGTGCGGTGATGTTAGAGGGTGTGGTGATGCCACGGCCGGATGTGAAAGACGTGGCAGTGATGCTGTTGGATCGCATTGAGAAGGCGGGGTGACACCATGACAGATGAAGCAAAACAAGACACATTGCTGCGTCGAGATCGGAGAAAAGAGCTAATTATTCGAAATCGCCTGCACCCGGAGCATGCAGCGTTAATGGCGTCTAAAAACATCATGTTGGGCGGCACAAATCGAAAAGACCCGCACCATGTTGGCTTTCTAACCCCGGAAGGCATTAAGCGGATAGACCGTTCAGGGGAGATGTCAGCCGCGGCAGGAGGTGCAGCAAAAGCTGTAGAGCGAACCTTGCCAAGAAAACACATCGCGAGGCCTTCGGGTTATGTGGTGGTAGTGTCTGATGGTGACAGCGAAAAACTGTCAACGCTCGACAAAGACATGTTGGGTTTGGCGCAGCAATTGGCAGCACGGCATAGTGAAGATACGGCAGTCTTGCTGGTTACTGTTTTCGCGCGACATGATGATTTTGCCGCAGCGGGTGCTGATCGCGTATTGGCGCTCAATGCATCGGCTACTTATTCCCCTGAGCAATGGCTTTCTGCGTTGCTTTCGCTGGAGTCGTCCCTTGAGCCTGTTCACTGGATTTTCCCCGATTCAGGCTTAGTGGGCGGTGATTTAGGCAGAAAGCTCAGTGTCGACATCAATGAAAGACCCGCTGCGCGGGTAAGAAGTGTCGTTGATCTTAACGCAGATGATGTTCAAATTGAGTGCAGCAGCGGCGATGCAACCCGAACCGTGACACGGCAACTAACTCGCGTGTTGCTGGTGGAAGAGCAAGTCGCTGACCCTATTTCTGGTTATCTCACGGATGCCTCGCCATTAGACGAATCATCAATTGATGCTTCACTCAATACCAACCCGACATGTGCCATTGAAGATGCGGGCAGCGTGGCGGTCGACCCTAAAAACATCCCATTACCGGAAACTGGCTTTATTCTTTCTGGTGGCAATGGTGTGCGAAATTGGTCTTTATTCCATCAATGTGCAGACGCACTAGGCGCGACAGAAGGTGCAAGCCGCGTCGCGGTAGATAACGGACACATGCCGAGAACAACACAAGTCGGTGCATCAGGCACTTACGTTAATGCCAAGGTGTATATCGCCGTTGGCATTTCTGGTGCGATCCAGCACCTTCAAGGGATGACGCAGTGCGATACGGTCATCGCGATAAACGCAGACCCTGCCTGTGACATGGTGAAACGCGCTGATCTCAGCATCATTGCGGACAGCTCTGAAGTGATGCAAGCCCTCGTGGATGTAACTCAAGGTGCGACAACCAGCAAGGAGCTCAGTGATGCAAGTTAATGATGACATCATGGTGTTAGTCTCTTGCGGACACCATCCACTTTCTGGCAGAGAGCGCCGCGCAGAACGAGATGCAAAAGCGCTCGAAATCGCGCTGCAACATACGGCTTCGCCACGTGTGGTGTTTGCGGGGGCTCCTGAATGCTCGGCATTGCGTGACTATTTGGGCATGGGCGTGCCTGAAATAGACGTACTGGCGCAAACATCAGAAGCGGATGTGAGTGTGGCGCTTGCCAGTTACGTACATCAAAAGTCACCGCGCTTAGTATTATGCGGACATCGCGCAGAACAAGGTGAATCGTCAGGCATGGTGCCGTATTTGGTGGGGAAACGTTTGAACGCGGCAGTCGTGCCCGATGTGGTAGATATTCTTGCCCAAGATGCGGAGTCGGTTGAGGTGCTTCAAGCATTGGCGGGAGGGCAGCGCCGTCGGTTACACGTAAAACTCCCCGCCGTGTTAGTTGCTAGTGCCTCCGCCGCTGTAGCCAGACAAAGCGCTTTTACCAAGGCAAGAGATGGCGTGATTCATTCACTGAGTGTGGCTGAAACTGAGGACACGGAGTTGAGCGGTTGGCACTGGCAGGTGGCGAAAAAACGCGCCAAACGTGTAAAAACCGTCGCGGCAGCTTCATCGAGCCGAGATCGATTCCGCGCGGCAACCGCAGCGCCTGCTTCAACGGGCGGCCAGATTCTACACAATCCATCCGCAGAAGAGGCTGCTAACGCGATTATTCAATTGCTCAAAGAGAAGGGAGTTTAGAATAAACCGTCGTGTTCTCCGCTGAAATTCATTAAACTTTGTGCTCCGAAGTCCAGCACCTTCATGGGTGCTTGGCTGCATGATTGAAGGAGGCAGCGTGAAGCGCATTACCATCTATACCAGCCGACAATGTGCGCATTGCAACGCGGCAAAGCAGTTTTTTGATAGTAAAAAAATCACATACAGAGAGTGTGATATAGGCACTCCTCGTGGAAAGAAAGAGCATGCAGCCTTGGGCGCGCGTGGTGTTCCTGTGATAAAAATCGGCGACAAAGTGCTGCATGGGTTTACCCCAAAAGCTGTCGAACAAGCCCTTAAATCGTAAACCCATTTTGAACGCAATGACCCACCGCAATGCAATCGTCACTTTACATATGGAAATTCATATATAAAGTACTCTTAATGATATGCACTTTCGCCCTTCTATTCGGATACCTATGGCCTCGGAATCTTCGTTCTTAAACACAGCTCACTCTCAATCAAAGCCTTCAGAATGTCTGCCAGAAATATCCATTTCTCCGGTGACTTTCTATAAATGCTTGGCGGATGAGACGCGTCTGAAAACCTTGTTGTTACTCCAGCAAGAAGGTGAACTGTGTGTGTGCGAATTAATGACAGCACTGGATGAGAGTCAGCCAAAGGTCTCTCGGCATCTTGCGCAGTTGCGAAAATGCGGATTGCTGAGTGATCGCAGGCAAGGGCATTGGGTTTTCTATCGTATTCGCCCTGAATTACCAGAATGGATAAAAAGCGTATTAGTATTAACTTTAGCGTCCCATGCTGCGTTTATTCAAGGCAACATGAACAAGCTTTGTGGGATGGGAGATCGCCCAGAGCGTGCGTCAACCTGCTGCTAGTTGCTAGTTATCGGATCGACCGCTAGGGACTTATCAATGTAAACCGCAATACAAATGTCATTCCGCCTTTTTGATTGGTATTGGCCTGAACATCCCCACCCATGTCTCTCATGTTGTTGGCAACAATCGATAGCCCCAATCCTAAGCCTTTCCCTATTCTCTTGTTGGTTGTAAAAGGCTCAAAGATGGTAGAAAGCGCATCACTATCAATGCCACACCCATTATCAGATATTTTAACCTCCAATGAGGATTCTGTCGGTGTGACGGAGATGGTGAGTCGTGGCTGCGGAGTATGCTCTAGGGCATCAACGGCATTAGAAATGAGGTTGCCCAATACCTGACGTAATCTTTGTTCTTCCGCCTCTATCTTTGGTAATCCTGACGGAAGACGCACTCTTACGTCGATCTCTAATAATTGCTGTTGATAGATCCGCAAGACTTCCTGCAACCCTTCTGTAAAAGAGACGGCCTGTAACCTTTCGGGTTTGCTGTAAGCGAAAGTTTTGAGTTGTGTCGCCATGTCGACCATTCTATCGATCAAGGTTTCGATCAGCTCGTTATTGGCTGACACCATCGCCATTTCCCCTCGTTCAGAGAGCAGGGCATTGGATGTAGTGAGTGTTCTTAGGCCAGTTAGTGGTTGATTGAGTTCATGGACAATAGCGCTCGACATTCTGCCGAGTGCCGCCATTTTGCTCGACTCAATAAGACGGGCTTGCGCCTCACGTAATTCTGACGTCCGCTCTTCAACACGTTGTGCAAGCTGCATGTTGGCTTCGTAGAGCGCGTGTTCGGCTTTCTTACGTTTACTAATGTCTAGCACGGTAGCGAGATAATACTGCGTACCGTGAAAAGGGAATGATGTGAGTGAAAACAAAACAGGAAAGGCTGAATGATCTCGACGAATGGCCACTTTTTCAACGGCGCTCATTTCCACGATAGTTTTTTCGGCTTTGACTGGTGATTCGAGAAACAGGGGTGATTGCGCATCCTTGTCCTGCTCGAGTAACTGGTGCAGGCTGATGTCTGCAAAAGAACCTTCTTCAATCGCGAATTGCTCAATCGCCATGGCATTAATGTCAACAATACCTCCTTGTTCATCGAACAATATCAAACCCACTTGCGTCTTATTAATCATTTGGTTGAGCTTCTGCTCTGACTCTTTGATTAAGGCTTGTATACGTTGTTGAGAAAGAAGTTTTTGATGACGTTGATACCCAATGACGCCCGTCAGAAACAGCAGCAAGAAAACCATGGAGGCACTTAATCCAATCGTTGCAGACGTTCTATCAACGGGCGTGGTGGGAGAAAGGTAGGTGAGTAACCATTTGACATCATCAAGTCGGATTGTCTGAGAAAAGTAGTGTTTATTGTCCATGTTCCAAAGGGTGAGTGATTCGCCCTGTAGGAGTGTTTTGTTGGTGATTTTAACCGGATTGTCAGCGTCATTTAGCCAATCTGCGCTGTATGTATCGCTGCTTGAGAGGAAGAATTTCCCATTGGGATCACGTAGTAGGATGAGGTCCGAACTGGTGAGCCATTGATCGGTTAATAAGCGAAGATCCAGTTGAACCACCACAATACCGACGATGGCTAAATGCTCAAATATCGGCGCGGAGAGATAGTAAAAAGGGCGCTCACCTTTGGTTTTAAGTACGAGAGATGTGCCTTCGCCAAGTCGGTGGATATCAGCAACAATGGTTTGTAAGTCGGCGTTACTAATGTGGTCGCCGGCAATGCTGGACGCCACCAATCTCCCTTTGTCTGATAACAGGTACCACCCTTCGGTATTGGCAGCTTTATCCAGTTGACTAAGGGATTGCTCAACGTCATCCGATTGCTCTAATCGTCCGACAACCAGAGACACGGCATCAGGATTGTTATTGATGAGATACGGCAAATGATAGAAGCGACGCAGGGCATGCCGCATTTCACCTATCGAGTTAAGTAAGCTTTGTTGCGCGTTGACCTGTGCTTGTTGGGTGAGCCATTGGTGGGCTATTTCTTTGCTTCCCCAATAGAATGCAAGGACGAGTAATGTGGCTACAGAAACCAAAATCCATTTACGATCCATGTGTCGTTTCCCGCCTCCCATCTTCTGACTACTTAATCGCTCTTTGAATGTCTCAGGTTCCGCTGACTTATCCCTTTGCGAGCATTACAGTATATATTTAAGCCATCTTAAGACAGCATTGCTTGCCAAAAGATAAAGAAAGCGTGATGGTTACTTATCGATATACACGGTTTTCCTCCCATGTTTAACGTGAGGTTTGATGGGGCGAGACAAAGATATTTGCAGTAGTGGTTAATACATGGAAAACACACAAGACGCACGGATAGCGCTAATCGAAGACGATGAAATTGTGCGACAAGCAACGTCACAGTGGCTTCAGTTGGCCGGTTTTATGGTTGAAGAATTTGCTACTGGGTATACCGCTCTCGCTAAAATTCGCGCGGGTGCGTTTGATGCGATCATCAGTGACGTGAGATTGCCCGACATTGATGGAATTTCATTGCTAGAACAATTTAAGTCGAACCAAATTGATGCGCCTGTGCTGATTATTACCGGTCACGGTGATGTGGATATGGCGGTCAAAGCGTTGCAGTTGGGCGCGTTTGATTTTATCGAGAAACCCTTTAAGCCCGATCGATTATCCAAGCGCGTGACGCAAGCGGTTGAGCATTTTAGGGCGCAAACATCCACCCACTTGAGAGGGGAATATCTGGCTCGTATTTCTGGGTTGGAAAAGGTGTTGATTGGACAAAGTGATGTTATGTGCCACTTGCGTGAGCAAATTGCACACGTCGCGAAAATCGATACCAATGTCATTATTTATGGCGAAACAGGGTGCGGGAAAGAGTTGGTTGCAAATAGCCTGCACAACGAAAGTGAACGCCGACAACGCCGATTTGTTCCTATCAACTGTGGTGCCGTGCCTGAGAACCTTTTTGAAAGTGAGCTGTTTGGCCATGAAGTGGGGGCGTTTACAGGCGCGTCTAAACGTCGCATTGGTAAACTCGAATATGCTGACAAAGGTACGCTTTTCCTTGATGAGATTGAAAGCATGCCAGCAGCGATGCAAGTCAAAGTATTGCGGAGCTTGCAGGAAAACACGGTGGAGCGTGTCGGAGGAAATCAACCTATACACATCGATCTGCGTGTGATCGCTGCGGCGAAGGAAGATCTGCTGGCCCATCCATCATTTCGGCAAGATCTTTTCTATCGGTTGAATGTGGCGCAAATCTCTATTCCTCCACTTCGCGATCGAAGCGAAGATATCCTGATGTTGTTTGAGCATTTCTCTCAACAAGCGAATGCCAATACGCGCATGCTAAGTGACGCTGATCGAAAGGGCATGTTGTCATACTCATGGCCAGGGAATGTCAGGGAGCTTCGCAATATTGCTGTTCGCTATGCGCTGGACAGTTCAGTTTCCGCGATCGAGATTTTATCCATGCGGCCAACTTCGACGATCGAACTGAGTACGAAAGGGGTGCCTCTCGCAGTGCAGTTGGACAACTTTGAACGAAAAGTCCTGAGTGAAGCCTTGAAGCGACACCAAGGACGTATTCATGAGGTGATGGAAGAACTCGATCTTCCGCGTCGCACGTTGAACCAAAAAATGCAGAAATTTGGCCTAAATAGAGCGGATTTCAAAGATTAAGTCATCGGCAGATTTTTGCTCATTCCGTAATGCATGAGTGCTATGCACTCATGATAACCCAGCTATCCATCAGGCTCCTTTCCCAAAACCATGAGCAATATCTTGCCGATAGTAATTCGTGCGAATCAGCATGATTTTGCTCATCCCACAATGATAAAAATATAATTTTGTTTTAAAACAAAGCATTAAGTATTGGCACTGTGCTTGCTATTAGTTTGCGTGATTAACATTTCGTTAACAGCATCAAAAGCAGTAGGAGTACAGGGATGACAATTAAGACGATAGCAACCACCGTGGCGCTGGTTATGGCGACATTAGGCAGTGTATCACTCGCGTCTGCGGCGGAAGAGCGCAGCTACATTTTGGCGACGGCATCCACCGGAGGAACGTATTACCCTGTTGGCGTCGCGTTAGCCACACTAAGCAAAGTGAAGTTGGGCCYGAAATATCACTTTTCTTTATCTGCGATTAGCTCTGCCGGCTCGGGCGAGAACGTAAAACTCTTGAACGAAAACGAAGCGCAATTTGCCATTTTACAGGGGCTTTATGGCGCATGGGCGTGGGGGGGCGGAGGTCCTTACAAGGGCGTAAAACAACAGGATTTACGCGCGGTTTCGATGCTTTGGCAAAACGTAGAGCATTTTATTGTACGTTCTGATCTGGCTGAAACGGGCACAGTGTCAGATCTCGCTAACCTTGTTGATAAAAAGTTTTCGATTGGTAAAAAGAACTCAGGCACAGAGAATTCTGGTCGCCAAATCATGAAGGGGGTATCTGTTGATCCAAACGATTTTAACCTCGCTTACATGGGTTACGGCGCCAGTGCTAATGCCCTTCAAAATGGGACCATTGATGGCATGAATACCCCTGCGGGTGTGCCTGTTGGGGCGGTGACACAAGCATTTGCCGCCATGGGTGATGACATCAAAATCCTGTCGTTTACCGATGAGCAAATCAAACAAGCGAATGGGGAATACAATCTTTGGACCAGCTATGAGATCCCAGCGAACACGTATCCTGGGCTTGATAAACCTGTGACGACGATTGCTCAGCCCAATTTCCTTGCTGTACGCAGCGATGTGACAGAGGAAGATGTGTATCAGCTAACCAAAGCTATCTATGAAAACCTCCCTTTTCTTCAAGGTATTCACAAAGCGACGAAAGCCATGGCGATTGAAAAAGCGATTGCTGGGCTACCTGTACCGTTGCACTCCGGTGCTGCGCGTTTCTACCAAGAAGTCGGTGTGACTATCCCAGATTCACTGCTCATCAACTAACGCATCTTGCCCCTAAAAATGGGGCTTTTTTCTCGCGATAAAACGCATTGTTAATTGTTATACGCCTGTTTCGCCGTTTCTTTGAGGTTGCGGTCTATGGGCGGTCATCAAAAATGTCTCTCTAAATGGAGGGATAGGAGCGACTCATGAGCGAATCAGTAAAAAAGGACTTGGAAAAGTTCGAATTACCGACGCGCACCAGTTTTCCCTGGGTGAATACATTGATCACCGTGTTAGCGGTGCTCATGTCAACGGTACACATTTGGTTTAATACATTATCGACGTGGTCTGAACTTTGGGTTTCCGCCACCCATTTTGCGGGTTTTGCGGTGATCTGTTTTCTTTGGTATCCCGCGCATGCCTCTTTGAAGCGAAACAAGATTGCGTTGGTGGTGGACATTTGGCTCGCCTTGGCGGCGGTCGCCTGCCTTATCTATATCCCATTCGCTGAGGATGCGCTCTATGAGCGTGGCGTGAAATTCATCGCCAGTGATTGGTTCTTCGCGGTTGTCGCGATTGTTATTGCCATGGAGTTAGTTCGTCGCACCATGGGGTGGTTTATTCCTGTGTTGATTGTTATCTGCCTAAGTTATGTGGTTTTTTGGGGCAAGTGGATGACGGGGATTTTTCATTTTCCGGGCTTGAGCATGGAAACCTTGCTTTACCGAAGCTTCTATTCGTCGGAAGGGATGTTTGGTCCTATCTCTCGAATTAGCTGGAGCTATGTGTTCATGTTCATCTTGTTTGGGGCGTTCTTAGTGCGCTCTGGCGTGGGCGACTTCATTGTGAACATTGCGCGGGCAGCGGCAGGAAAAGTGATTGGCGGGCCAGGTTTCATCGCAGTATTAGGATCAGGGTTAATGGGCTCTGTGTCCGGATCAAGTGTGGCGAATACGGTTTCAACAGGTGTGATTACCATCCCGTTGATGCAAAAAGCAGGCTTCCCCTCGCGTTTCGCGGCCGGTGTCGAAGCGGCAGCGTCAACTGGGGGGCAATTAATGCCACCTGTCATGGGCGCAGGGGCGTTCATCATGGCCTCTTATACCCAAATTCCTTACGTTGATATTATCGCCGTCTCGCTTGTTCCTGCTTTGATTTATTTTCTCTCAGTCGGCTTTTTTGTGCGGATTGAAGCGAAACGTAGCAAGGTGCAAAAGGTGGTATCTGGTGAAGATTCCATCATGAACGTGTTGATATCAGGTTGGCACAACTTGATCCCGATTGCGGTGCTGGTGACCTTGTTGATTGAGGGTTTCACTCCCACTTATGCCGCGGGAATCTCAATACTTTCGGTGATTGCCGCTAGTTGGCTATCGAAAGACCACAAGATGGGACCTAAAGCCGTGTTGGAAGCCTTAGCACTTGGCGCCAGGAACATGGCTCCAACAGCGGTACTGTTGGTGGGGATTGGGCTGGTTGTGAATGTGATCAGCACGACGGGCATTGGTAACACCTTCTCCCTCATGATTGATGGCTGGGCAAACGGTGATCTGCTGATCATGCTGGTTCTTATTGCACTGGCGTCACTAATCTTGGGTATGGGTTTGCCAGTCACGGCGGCGTACATTGTGTTAGGGACGTTGTCAGCCCCTGCGCTCTTTACCTTGCTGGCCGAAAATCAGTTGCTGGACTTAATGGTGGCTGGCCAGTTACCCGAGCAAGCAAAGGCGATTTTCATGCTCGCTGCACCTGAAAAACTGTCGTTACTCAACGCACCAATGACGCTGGAAATGGCGAAAGAGATGTTGTCGCTCGTCCCTGCGGATTTTAAAGAAACCTTACTTGAACAAAGTTTGGGTGTGGAAACCGTGGGTCTCGCGCTGCTTTCGGCCCATTTGATCATTTTCTGGTTGTCGCAAGACAGTAATGTCACGCCGCCTGTTTGTTTAACGGCCTTTGCTGCCGCGACAATTGCACGAACGCCGCCCATGTTGACGGGCATGACCGCGTGGAAAATCGCAAAAGGCTTGTATCTGGTACCGATACTCATTGCGTATACCCAACTGATCAGCTGGAACATCAGCGATGTGTTGTTGGTGGGTGTTTTCGCCATCATCGGCACGTACGCAATGATTGGGGCAATGGAAGGCTATCTTGAAGGTCAACTTAACGTCGTTTTGCGATTGGTTCTTCTTGGCACCTGTGTGCTTTTGTTGTGGCCAAGCCTGCCCATCGGACTTCGGTTGCTTGCATGTGGGATCTTTGCGGCGATTTTTGCGTATAGCCGTGCGGTAGATAAAGCAGACAGTAAAGGGGAGGTATCAACACATGCCGTTCAGGATGAAAAATAGCAACAAGCTCTTTTTTGTGTAAGGGGTAGATTTGTCCCGCTGGCGCTGTTTTGGCAGCGCCAGCGGGGATAGAACGTATTTAACCCGCATAGTGACTAAATATGAAGATACAGTATTTCGCCGGATCGTGGTCAAAATGGATGTGACAAGGATGAGGGGCAGGCAAAAGTTTCTCGTGATTGTGCTTCGTCGCTAATGCGCAGCTTCTTGCGCTTCTCATCAAACCATTGCTTCTCATCAAACCATTGGTTCAGCGCTTGTTACTCTTCTTCATGCACGCTCGGGTCGATGAATGAACCATCGACCCGAGCGTGAATGATCATGTTACCACCACATTTCGATCATTGATTAAAAGCCAAACTTACCGTTGTCGTTTTTCCATTCACTACGGGGTGGAATGTTTTCAATTACATCCCAATGTTCCACGATTTTACCGTTGTCTAAGCGGAAAAGATCATAAAAAGCGACATCTTGTTTCAGGAAAATCCCTTCGCTAATCGCCAGCACGAAGTTGCCTTCGCCTAAGATTTTATGATTGGTGCTGTACACCATTGGCATGCCTTGTTCGGCCAATTGCTTTAATGCTACGCCTAGGCCGCTAAGACCGTCTGCCACCATCGGATTGTGTTGCAAGTACGCAGAGTCTTCGTTGTCGATAAAATCATTGATTCGGGCCATATTGCCTTCCATCAAAATGGTTTTCACAAAGTCAGCGACAATCGCTTTGTTTGCATCTGTTTTGTCGAGGTCCGTGACTTGCGTAGGGCCATCTAATTGCGTGCGTCCACTTGGATTAGCAGGCGCAATGGCTTGAAGGTTATCCCAATGTTCGACGATTTGACCGTTTTCGAAGCGGAATACATCAAAGCCAACTTTTGGGCCAAAGAAATCATATTCTGTGTGTGTGACGGTAAAGTCTCCATCTTGAAATGCGCGCTTAACGTCAGCTTTAGCGCTTCCTTCCGGTAACATCGCCATTAACTCACCAAACCCTTCAAGACCATCGGCAGCCGCTAAATTGTGCTGGATGTATTTATCTGAATTGATATATGCGATTGGGCCATGGTCACCCGTTTCGATGCTACTGATGAGTGCAACAGCTTTATCTTTGTTTGAAAGCGTCACTTCTGATGTCGTCGCGCTGCATGCTGCCATGCTCATGACCCCCGCTGCAGCTGCCATGCGAATTGTGTTGTTGTTTTGGTTGTTCATTGTCTCGTCCTTTAATGAATCGTGGCGTTGAGGCAAGAATAGGGTTTTAACGCTAGTGCGGGCAGAGTGGATCTAGGCAGAAAAATGGTGAATATCGAACCCGATGCGCGAGAGGATGCGGATTGTTCATTGCCGTCTGCGAAAGCAGTATCAGGGATTAGTTGAATTAAATTAGGACTGAATGTGTATATAGGGGCGTTGTGAAGCAGAGCGACTAGCTCATTTGACTATGGTGATTTCTGAATAAGCTAGGGGTCATGTTGGTTTCTTTCTTGAAGTATTTAACAAAGTTACTTGGGTCTTCAAAACCAAAATCGAGGGCGATTTGTTGGGTAGTGACTTTACTGACGACCAGTCGACGCTTGATCTCGATGATGGTGTAACTATCAATCATTTGTTTGGCTGTCAGAGATGTGGCAATTTTGGTCACGCGATTGAGGGTCTTGTATGTCGTGGCGAGTTGATTGGCGTACCAATTTGCATCACGCACGCGTTCAAAGTTCACTTGAAGCAATGCCATGAACTTCGACAACATACGGCTTTGCGAGGGAGAAAGATTGTCGACTTCGGCAACACGCTTTAATCGGCGGTGCAGCAAACTAAGCGCAGAGAACAAGTACATGACAATCAAAGGGTCAGCATCGTGACACTGAAGCTCAGTTTGCATTTCATTGAGTAAAGACCGGGTGCGAGACTGGTTATTGACATCAAGCGTCAATAGCGGTGAGTAGAGGTTGTTGAGGTGTGTGGGCGTATAACTGGGCAATCGCATATTGTCATGCACTTTGTCCAAGAACGCTTGGGTGAACATCAGTATCTTGCCTTGCGGGTTTTTGGAAAAGTCAAAGGCGTGGACTTGTTCTCGTTGCACGAAAATAACGGAACCTGCCTTAAATGAATGCTGCTTGAAATCGACCCAATGATATCCGCTGCCTTGCTCAATGAATATCAGCATAAAGAAAGTGACGCGATGTGGCTGGCTTGGAGTGTGTGTGGTGTGATTTCGGCGGTTAACCTCAGAAAGATCGATGATTTCAAGCTCTGCTTGGTGGGTCTTTTTAAGGTTAAAGTGGATATATGGGATGTGCATCAT